>NZ_JBHVUS010000012.1:0-208031 GCF_042884005.1 Kitasatospora sp. NPDC058162 | reverse complement strand
GGGGTGGGTGGGTTTTGGTGGTGGGCGCGCGGGGCGGGGCCCGCGCGCCCGTAAAGGGGGGGTGGGTGGGGTCGGTCAGACGGGGATGGCGGGGTGGTGGGTGCTGAGGAGCTGCCAGAAGCGGGGGGTGAGGGGTGGGGTGGGGGTGGTGGGTTGGGTGGTGGTGCCCCAGTGGGAGGGGATGTGGTGTTCCTGGGCGAGGAGGGGGAGGACGGCGGCGAGGTCGGGTTCGGGGACGGGGACCAGGGCGGCGAGCGGGCGGAGGTGGGGTTGCCAGCGGCCGGTCACGCATTGGCGGAGGAGGCGGTCGAGGGCCTCGCGGCGGCCGGTGGCCTCGACCAGTTCGGTGAGGCGTAGGCCCAGGACTTGGGCGAGGGCGTGGGTCTGGTCCGGGTCGCCGTCCCAGTGGCCGGTGAGTTCGGCCTGACGGTAGGTGGGCAGGGGCATGCCGACCCGTTCGGCGACGGTCTCCGGGGGGAGTTCCCGGGCGAGGCGGTGGTCGCGCAGGCTCACCGGGTGGCCGGGCATCAGGGCGGCGGCCGGGCACCAGAGGGCGCGGGCCAGGGCGATGAACTCGGCTTCGCCGGGGTGCAGCACGCCGTCCTCCCAGGCCAGGACGTGACCGGGCAGCAGCCGGACGCCGTGTGCGGCCATGCCCTCGGCGACCTGCTCGGGGGTCAGCCCGAGGCCGGCCCGGTGGGCGCGGGCGGCCTCCGGCGAGAACGGCACCGGGGTGGGGGCGACGGCGGGGGGCTTTCTGCGGCGCATGGGCGAACCGTAGGCGCGGCCTGCGGTGCGGCCCCAGCCGTCGAACGCACGAAGCGGGGGTGCTGGGGCGTTCGCGGCGCTGGGCGATCGCACAGGGTGGGGGTGTGCGGTTCGTGTGACCAACCCCTCCGTGACCTCGGTTGACTCCCGGTTCGGGCGCGTGATGGGATCCTGGGGCCAAACGGAGGCATGGAGAGGAAGCCGGTGCGAGTCCGGCGCGGTCCCGCCACTGTCACCGGGGAGCACGTTCGGAAATGCCACGGCGGACCGTCAGGAGCCGCTGGAAGGCCCGGGGGTGCGTCCGACCCGGAAGCCAGGAGACTCTCGCCGCCGGTACGTCGATCCAGGGCGCGGACCCTGAGTGAGGACACCCACGCGATGCAGGCTGCCCAGCCCGGTTGGATTCCCAGCTTTTCGTTGTTGTGCGCCCGCTGACCCGGGCCGCCGCCTTCGCGGTGGGCGCCGTCGCGGGCTACGCCGCCGACGCCCGGTACGCCGACCCTCGCCGCGGCCACCCCGTCGCCCTGTTCGGCAGTGCCGCGGGCCGACTGGAGCGGCGGCTGTGGCGCGACGACCGGGCGGCCGGCACCGGGTACACCGCGCTGTGCGTGGGTGCGGTCGCGGCCGGCGCGCTGGCCCTGGACCGTACGGTCGGGCGCCGTCCGGTGGGCCGGGCCGCGCTGGCCGCGGCGGCGACCTGGACGGTGCTCGGCGGCACCTCGCTGACCCGGGAGGCGCGCACCATCGGCCGCTCGCTCGCCGCGGGTGACCTGGCGGCCGCCCGGGAGCGGCTGCCGCACCTGTGCGGGCGGGATCCGAGCGCGCTGGACGGGCAGCAGATCGCCCGGGCGGTGGTCGAGTCGGTGGCGGAGAACACGGCGGATGCGGTGGTGAACGCGCTGGTGTGGGGTGCCATGGCCGGTACGCCGGGGCTGCTCGCCTTCCGCGCGGTGAACACGCTGGACGCGATGGTGGGCCACCGGTCGCCACGCTACGCCCGCTTCGGCTGGGCCTCGGCCCGGCTGGACGACGTCGCGGGCTGGCCGGGCGCCCGGCTGACGGCCCTGCTGACGGTGGCCGCCGCGCCCGAGCCCCGGACCGCCTGGCGGGTCTGGCGCCGGGACGGCTCCGCGCACCCGAGCCCGAACGCGGGCCAGGCCGAGTCGGCTTTCGCCGGGGCGGTCGGGGTCCGGTTGGGTGGGACGTTGCAGTACCCGCACGAGCCGAAGGGCGCGCCGGAGCCGAAAGCGACGAGCGACAAGCGACCGACGCAGGAGGGAGCGCCGGAGCGAGGAACGTCGGCTCCGGGTCAGGAGCGCCCGGAGGCGAGTGCGGAGCAACCTGGGCGGGTGGAGCACCGGCCCTTGCTGGGTGCGGAGTTGCGGCCGGTGACGGTGGACGACATCGAGCGGGCCTGCACGCTGTCCCGGCGGGTGGGCGCGCTGGCGCTGGGTACGACGGTCGCGGGGCACGTCCTGCTGCGCATGCTGATGAGGAAGAAGGGCGGGGAATGACGAACGCACTGCTGGTCGCGGGGACGACCTCGGACGCGGGCAAGAGCGTGGTGACGGCCGGGATCTGCCGTTGGCTGGCCCGCCAGGGCGTGCGGGTGGCGCCGTTCAAGGCGCAGAACATGTCGCTGAACTCCTTCGTCACCGCCGACGGCGCCGAGATCGGCCGCGCCCAGGCGATGCAGGCGCAGGCCGCCCGGGTGGAGCCGGAGGCGGCGATGAACCCGGTGCTGTTGAAGCCGGGCGCGGACGGCCGTAGCCAGGTGGTGCTGCTCGGCAAACCGGTGGCCGAGGTGGGCGCGCTGGACTACCGGGAGCGCAAGCCCGTCCTGCTGGAGCGCTCGCTGGAGTGCCTGGCGGATCTGCGCGCCCGCTACGACGTGGTGGTGTGCGAGGGCGCCGGCTCGCCCGCCGAGATCAACCTGCGGGACCGGGACATCGCCAACATGGGCCTGGCCACGGCCGCCGCGCTGCCCGTGGTGGTGGTCGGGGACATCGACCGCGGCGGGGTGTTCGCCGCGATGTACGGGACGCTGGCGCTGCTGTCGGCGGAGGACCAGCGGCATGTGGCCGGCTGGTTCGTCAACAAGTTCCGCGGCGACGCCCGGCTGCTGGCGCCCGGGCTGGAGATGCTGCACGAGCTGACCGGCCGGCCGGTGCTGGGCACGCTGCCGATGCTGTCGGGCCTGTGGCTGGACGCCGAGGACTCGCTGGACCTGTCCACCGTGGTGGACCGGGTGGACGGGCCCGGGCCGCTGGGGGCGGACGTGCTGCGGGTCGCCGTGGTGCGCTTCCCCCGGCTGTCGAACTTCACCGACCTGGACGCGCTGGCCCAGGAGCCGGGCGTGCTGGTGCGCTGGGCGACCCGGCCGGAGGAGCTGGCCGACGCCGACCTGGTGGTGCTGCCCGGCACCCGGGCGACCGTGGCGGACCTCGCCTGGCTGCGCGAGCGCGGCCTGGAGCCGGCGCTGAAGGCGCGGGCGGCGGCCGGGCTGCCGGTCCTCGGGGTGTGCGGCGGCTACCAGATGCTGGCCCGCTCGATCGAGGACGAGGTGGAGTCGAAGGCGGGTGTCGTCGACGGGCTGGGGCTGCTGCCGACGGACGTGCGGTTCGGCGTCGAGAAGGTGCTCGCACGGCCGGTCGGTGAGGCGTACGGGCAGCGGGTCGAGGGCTACGAGATCCACCACGGGGTGGTGGCGGTGGACGGGGGCGCTCCGTTCCTGGACGGCTGTCGGGTCGGCTCGGTGTGGGGCACCACCTGGCACGGCGCGCTGGAGAACGACGGCTTCCGTCGTGAACTCCTGCGCGAGGTCGCGGACTTGGCGGGCCGGGCGTTCGTACCGGCGCCGGACACCTCCTTCGCCGCAGCACGCGAGGCCCGGCTGGACCGGCTGGGCGACCTGATCGAGGAACACGCGGACACCGACGCGCTGTGGAAGCTGATCGAGGGCGGGGTGCCGGCGGCCGGAGCGCTGCCGTTCCTCCCGCCCGGGGCACCTGGGAGTGACGCATGAGTGAGGTCCGCTATCCCTTCACCGCGATCGTCGGCATGGCCGACCTGCGGCTCGGGCTGCTGCTGAACGCGGTCTCCCCGGCCGTGGGCGGCGTGCTGGTGCGCGGCGAGAAGGGCACCGCCAAGTCGACCATGGTGCGCGCGCTGGCCGGGCTGCTGCCCGCCATCGCCGTGGTGGACGACTGCCGGTTCGCCTGCGACCCGGCCGCGCCGGACCCGCAGTGCCCGGACGGGCCGCACGCCGCTGTTGAGAGTCGCGAACGGCCGTCCCAGTTGGTCGAGTTGCCGGTCGGCGTGGCCGAGGACCGGATCGTCGGCTCGCTCGACCTGGAGCGCGCGCTGGCCGAGGGCGTCAAGGCGTACGAGCCCGGGCTGCTCGCCAAGGCGCACCGCGGTGTGCTGTACATCGACGAGGTGAACCTGCTCCAGGACCACGTGGTGGACCTGCTGCTGGACGCCGCCGCGATGGGCCGCTCGTACGTCGAGCGCGAGGGCGTGTCGGTGCGGCACGCGGCGCGGTTCCTGCTGGTCGGCACCATGAACCCGGAGGAGGGCGAGCTGCGGCCGCAGCTGCTCGACCGCTTCGGCCTGACCGTCGAGATCGCCGCCACCCGGGATCCGGCGGAGCGTGCCGAGGTGGTCCGGCGCCGGCTCGCCTACGACGCCGACCCGGCGGGCTTCGCGGAGCGGTTCGCGGCGGAGGAGCGGGCGCTCGCCGAACACATCACGGTGGCAAGGGAGTTGCTGCCGAAGGTCGAGCTGACGGATGTGGCGCTGCGTCAGATCACGGCTGTGTGTGCCGCGTTCGAGGTGGACGGGCTGCGCGCGGACATCGTGATGGCCCGCACCGCGGTCGCGCTGGCCGCCTGGGCCGGGCGGACGGAGGTGCTGGAGGAGGACGTCCGCAAGGCCGCCCAGCTGGCCCTGCCGCACCGGCGCCGCCGGAACCCCTTCGACGCCCCGGGGTTGGACGAGGAGCAGCTGGACCGCACGCTGGAGGAGCACACCCAGCCGGACGAGCCGGAGACCGAGCCGGATCCGGAGCCGGAGGGTGACGGGCCGGAGGGTGACGGGGACGGTCCGGACGGCGGTGGGGACGGTGGCCCGGGTGGCGGTGGCCCGGAGGGCGGGGGCGCGCCCGAGCCGACCGATGGCGGCACCCCGGAGGCTTCCACCCCCGAGGACACCGAGGCGCCCGGGCCGCAGCCCGTACCCGCCCAACACCCCTCCCCCGCGCGGGAGTCGGCGCCGGTCGCGGCCGGGGATCCGTACCGCACGCGGCTGTTCACCGTGCAGGGCACCGGCCACGGCGCCCAGGGCCGCCGCTCCCCCGCGGAGACCACCGGCGGGCACACCATCCGGGCCCGCCGTCCGCAGGGCACGCTGAGCCGGCTGCACCTGACCGCGACTCTCCAGGCCGCCGCGCCGCACCAGGTGGCGCGCGGGCGGGCCGGTCGGGCACTGGTGCTGCACAAGGACGACTTCCGCGAACAGGTGCGCCAGGGGCGGGAGTCCAACCTGGTGCTGTTCGTGGTGGACGCCTCCGGCTCGATGGCCGCCCGGCAGCGGATGACCGCCGTCAAGGGCGCGGTGCTGTCGCTGCTGATGGACGCCTACCAGCGCCGGGACAAGATCGGCATGATCACCTTCCGCGGCGCG
Organism: Kitasatospora sp. NPDC058162; assembly: GCF_042884005.1. Classification (NCBI taxonomy): domain Bacteria; kingdom Bacillati; phylum Actinomycetota; class Actinomycetes; order Kitasatosporales; family Streptomycetaceae; genus Kitasatospora; species Kitasatospora sp. NPDC058162. The sequence continues at coordinate 202,580 of NZ_JBHVUS010000012.1, read as the reverse complement.
GACGCCGAGCTGGCGCTGCCGCCCACCTCCTCGGTGGAGGTCGGCGCCGCCCGGCTGGAGACGCTGCCCACCGGCGGACGCACCCCGCTGGCGGCCGGCCTGCTGCGCGCCCACGAGGTGCTGCGGGTCGAGCGGCTGCGCGACCCGAACCGGCGCCCGCTGCTGGTCGTGGTGACCGACGGCCGGGCCACCGGCGGGCGGGACGCGCTCGCCCGCTCCCAGCGGGCGGCCGCGCTGTTCGCCGCCCAGGGCACCGCGAGCGTGGTGCTGGACTGCGAGTCCGGGCCGGTCCGACTGGGCCTGGCCCGTACCCTGGCCGGGCTGCTCGGCGGCAGCGCCGTCAGCCTGGACGAGCTGCGCGCGGAGGGCGTGGCCTCGCTCGTCCGCGCGAACCGACCCGTCTCCACCTCGATCCGAAAGGCGGCCTGAGCCGACATGCCCAAGGGTGTCCCCGAGAGCGTTCCCGACGACGGTCTGACGACCCGCCAGCGCCGTACCCAGCCGATCACCGCCGTGCACACCGGCCCCGGGAAGGGCAAGTCCACGGCCGCCTTCGGCATGGCGCTGCGGGCCTGGAACCAGGGCTGGTCGGTCGGGGTGTTCCAGTTCGTGAAGTCCGCCAAGTGGAAGGTCGGCGAGGAGAACGCGCTGCGCGTGCTCGGCGCCTCCGGCGAGGGCGGCACCGTCGACTGGCACAAGATGGGCTCCGGCTGGTCCTGGATCCAGCGCTCCGCCGAGCAGGAGATGACCAGCGAGGAGGCGGCCAAGGAGGGCTGGGAGCAGGTCAAGCGCGACCTCGCCGCCGAGACCTACCGCTTCTACGTGCTGGACGAGTTCACCTACCCGATGCACTGGGGCTGGATCGACCCGGAGGAGGTCGTATCGGTGCTCAAGGACCGTCCGGGAAGCCAGCACGTCGTCATCACCGGCCGGTACGCGCCCGAGGCGCTGACCGGAGTCGCCGACCTGGTCACCGAGATGACCAAGGTCAAGCACCCCATGGACGCCGGCCGCAAGGGCCAGCGCGGTATCGAGTGGTGACCTCTTGAGCAACGTCCTCGCGCCTGTGAACGTCCCCCGCATCGTGGTCGCCGCGCCCTCCTCGGGCGCCGGCAAGACCACCGTCGCCACCGGCCTGATCGCGGCGCTCGCCGCGCGCGGGCTGGCGGTGTCGCCGCACAAGGTCGGCCCCGACTACATCGACCCGGGCTACCACGCGCTCGCCGCCGGGCGCCCGGGCCGCAACCTGGACGCCTTCATGTGCGGGCCGGAACGGATCGCGCCGCTGTTCCTGCACGGCGCGGCCGGGGCGGACGTCGCGGTGGTCGAGGGCGTCATGGGCCTGTTCGACGGGGCCTCCGGGCGTGGGGAGTTGGCGTCCACCGCGCACGTCGCCAAGCTGCTGCGGGCCCCCGTGGTGCTGGTGGTGGACGGCTCCTCGCAGTCCCGCTCGGTGGCCGCGCTGGTGCACGGCTTCGCCTCCTGGGACCCGGAGGTGCGGCTCGCCGGGGTGATCCTCAACCGGGTCGCCTCCGACCGGCACGAGCAGCTGCTGCGGGAGGCCCTGGAGGAGGGCTCCGGCGTGCCCGTGCTGGGCGCGCTGCGCCGCTCGGCGGCCGTGGCCACGCCGTCCCGGCACCTCGGGCTGATCCCGGCGGTGGAGCGCTCGGCGGAGGCCCTGAAGGCCGTCGCGGACATGGGCGAGCTGGTGGCGTCCTCGGTGGATCTGGACGCCGTGCTGGAACTCGCGCGTACGGCACCGGAGTTGGACGCCGAGCCGTGGGACGCCGCGGTGGAGGTGACGCCGGTCGGCGGGCGGCCGCGGATCGCGGTGGCGGGCGGCGCGGCGTTCTCGTTCTCGTACGCCGAGAACGCCGAACTGCTCAGCGCGGCGGGCGCGGAGGTCGTCCCGTTCGATCCGCTGCACGCCTCGGCGCTGCCGGAGGGCACCGCCGGGCTGGTCATCGGCGGCGGGTTCCCGGAGTTGTACGTACGGGAGTTGAGCGGGAACGCCGAACTGCGGCGGGCCATCGGGGATTTCGCGGCGGCGGGCGGTCCTGTCGCTGCGGAGTGCGCCGGACTGCTGTACCTGGGGCGTGAGTTGGACGGCCTGCCGATGTGCGGGGTGCTGGACACCGACGCCCGGATGACCGAGCGGCTCACCCTCGGCTACCGGGAGGCCGTCGCCCTGCACGACTCCCCGCTCGCCCCCGCCGGCACCCGGCTGCGCGGACACGAGTTCCACCGGACGGTCTGCGAACCGGGTGCCGGGGAACAGCCCGCCTGGGGCTGGCGCCTGCCGACCGGGCCGCGGATGGAGGGGTTCGCGGGCGGCAACGTGCACGCCTCGTACCTGCACCTGCACTGGGCCGGGGCACCCGGGTTGGCGGAGTCGTTCGCGGGAGCGGCGGCGGCGTTCAATTCGGGGGCGTCCTGAGGGCTTTCCTCTTTAGGATGCGCGCATGGATGTGATCGTGCTCAACGGCGGCTCCAGTTCCGGGAAGTCGAGCATCGCCCGGCGCTTGCAGGAGCTGCTGACGGAGCCGTGGCTGCACCTCGGCGCGGACACCATGGTGGACGCGCTGCCGCCGTGGCTGCTCGGCGGCGACGGCGGGATCGGCGGCCTGACGGACGGGGACGGCACGGTGGAGGTCGGGCCGGCCTTCGCCCGGCTGGACGCCGCCTGGACGCTCGGCGTGGCGGCGATGGCCCGGGCCGGTGCCCCGGTCCTGGTCGACGAGGTGTTCCTCGGCGGCGCCGCCTCCCAGCAGCGGTGGCGCGCGGCGCTGGACGGCCTGGACGTGCTCTGGGTCGGCGTGCGCTGCGACCCGGCGGTGGCCGCGGCCCGGGAGGCCGCGCGCGGCGACCGGGTCGCCGGGATGGCCGCCGTACAGGCGGAGTCGGTGCACGAGGGCGTGTCCTACGACCTGGTGGTCGACACCTCGCGGGCTTCGGTGGACGACTGCGCCGACGCGGTCCTGGCACGCCTGGCGGCGGCCCCGATGAGCCCCGCGCGGGCGGCCCGTTGCGGTTGACTGTCCGGGGACATCCCCTTCCCGCGGAGGCACGCGCCCATGGCCAGGCAGTACGAGTACACCGCCGAGATCAACTGGACCGGCAACCGGGGCACCGGCACCAGCGACTACCGCGCCTACGCCCGTGACGTCGAGGTGTCGGCCGAGGGCCTGCCGGGCATCCCCGGCTCCGCCGACCCGGCCTTCCGCGGTGACGCGGCACGCTGGAACCCGGAGCAGCTGCTGCTGGTCGCGCTCGCCCAGTGCCACCTGCTGTCGTACCTGCACCAGTGCGCGGTGAACGGGGTCGTGGTGACCTCCTACGTCGACCGGCCGGCGGGCACCATGGCGGTGACCCCGGAGGGCTGCCGCTTCACCTCGGTGGTGTTGCACCCGCGGGTCGAGGTCGCCGAACCGGGGATGGTGGAGCGGGCGCTCACCCTGCATGCGGCGGCGAACCGGGGCTGCTTCATCGCCAACTCGGTCAACTTCCCGGTGCGGCACGAGGCCGAGGTGACGGTGGGGGTCGCGGGCTAGCCGTTGGTCTGTGGCTGGTAGGGCCGGGTGCGTTTCGTCCCGCACGCCCCGCACACCCCGCACCCCTCGACCCGGCAGCGGGGTCGAGGGGTGCGGGGTGCGGGGTGCGGTCCGGGTGGTCAGCTGAAGGTGACCTCGTAGACCCCGACGGAGCTGGGGGTGAAGTGGGCGCTGCCGGTGAGGCCCTCGTACTTGAGGGTGCCGCCGGTGACGATGCCGTCGAACTCCTTGGGGGCGGCCCCCGAATGCGGGATCGGGATGACCGCGTCGAGGGCGATCTGGGCTCCGTCGGTGAACTTGAAGATGCTCGTGCACAGCACCTCGTCCGTGGTCGTGCCGGTCGCGTCCTTGCCGCAGTTGGCGTAGGCGGTGCCCAGGGTCTTGCCGTCGACGTCCTTCATCACGGCCCTGCTGCCGAAGGCGTGACCGACCCCCTGGGAGACGCTGCCGGGGTTGGCGGTGCCCGTGCTGTCGAGGATCATGTCCGGCACCTGGACCGCCCTGGTCGAGCGGTGGGTGGCGGCCTGGGGCTGGGTGTCGGCGGCCACGGCCGGCATGCTCAGCGCGGCGACCACGCCGACGGTGAGCGCCGCGGCGGCCAGGGCGAGGGAGCTCTTGACGGTGATGGGTCGCTGCAACGGAGTCTCCGAGGTCGGTTCCGGGGTGGCCTGGTGGCCGGGGCGCATCCCATCACGCCGACGGGCGGATGACTACGATCCGTGATCGCGCGCGTCGATCCGGGTGAAAGCGGCCGCTTCCCTGGTGGGACACGGGATCTTCGTTCGTGAGCGGATGTTCCGAGTCGCCCTCTCGGCCCGGCCGCCACCCGGACGGGCGACAGGAAGCCACCCGGTCGGCGCAGCGGCCCGGTTGACGGTCCCGGGTCCGGATCAGAGCGTGAGGGTCTGCCAGCCGCGGGTGATCTGCTCGTGGACGGCCGCCGGGTCCGGCGCCGTGGTCTGGGCGGCCGCGAGCGCGGCCAGCAGGGCCGTACCGTCGGCCGGGCGTTGGGCCGGGTCGATGGTCAGAGCACGGGCGACGACGGCCGCGAGCGCCGGGTCGAGGGCCTGGACCGCCGCCAGCGCGGTGGGCTCGGGCCCGCTCTCCACGATCCGGCGGATCACCGCGCCCGTGTTGGTCGCCGCGAACGGGCTGACGCCGTACGCCGCGCAGACCACGCAGCACGCCCAGGCCCACACGTCGGCCGCCGGACCGACCCGCTCGTCGCCGAACTGCTCCGGCGCCATGTACGTCAGGGTGCCCGGCCCGCCGCCGGTGGCGGTCAGCCGGGTGCCGTCCACGATCGCCGCGATGCCGAAGTCCAGCAGGCGCGGGCCGGCCGTGGTCAGCATGATGTTGGCGGGCTTGAGGTCCCGGTGCACCAGGCCGAGCCGGTGCACCCCGGACAGTGCCACGGCCAGCGCCAGCGCCAGGGCGCGCAGCGCCTCGGCGGAGCGGATCGGGCCCTGCTCGCGCAGGTGGGCGTCGAGCGGGCGGCCGTCCAGCAACTCCATGGCCAGGTACGGGCGTCCGGCGTCCACGCCGGTGTCGAGCACCCGGGCGGTGTAGGCGCCGGGGACCATGGCCAGCACCTCGGCCTCGCGCTGGAAGCGGCGCAACAGGTCGTCGTCGTTGAGGAGTTCGAGGTTGATGGTCTTGAGCGCGACCTGGGTGGCGGAGCCCTGGCGCTGGGCGAGGTAGACCGTGCCCATGCCGCCGGCGCCGATCCGGCCGAGCAGCTGGTAGCCGCCGATCGTCCGGGGCTCGTGCGGGGTGAGGGGGCTGCCGACGGGCGGGGCCGACACCACCGGCGGGGCGGGCGGGGTCGGCGGGGCGGGCGGGGCCGGCGGGGTGAACTGCGGGGGGACGTACGGGCCCTGCGGCGGGGTGGCCGGCGGCTGGGCGGTGGGCGCGTACGGGTTCTGCGCGTCCAGGTACGCCTGGAACGCCTGGGCGGCCCCGGCCTCCGGGGCGCTCCCCGACTCCGCACCGACCTGCCTGGGCCGGCGGCTCACGAAGAAGGCGACGAGCTGGAACACCAGCGCCGGAACGACCAGGGCGGCCGGCAGGACGAACACCGCGAGCACCGCACGGAGCACCAGCAGGCCGACCACCCGGGCCTGGGTCGCGCCCGCCGACCAGGCCTGCGGGGGCAGGTCGGTGGTCAGCAGCCTGCGCTGGGTCAGGTAGCAGAGCAGCAGGCCGAGCAGCAGGCAGACGACGAAGACCGCGATGTACAGGGTCTGCGCCAGGCTGCGGTCCATGTGCGTCGGGTAGGCGATGTACCTGGAGTTGGCGGGGTCGAACGGCTGCCCCAGCCCCCTGAAGGTCATGTTGCCCGCGACGTTGGCGGACAGGAACACCATCACCCCGGCGATGCCCAGCAGGCCCAGCACCAACTCGCCGACGGTGGCGCCGACCCCGCCCGGCGCACCCGAGCCCGCGTCCACGCCGGTGGCGGCCAACGCCCTTCGGCGGGCGGCCGTCTGGGCGCGCACCAGCACCGGCAGCGTCGCCAGTCGCAGCAGCAGCGCCGCACCGATCATGAGCAGTACGACGACTTCGAGCGAACTCAGCATGCTTCCCCCTGGCTGATCGAGCACACGGAGTATAGGGCCGATGCGACCCGGGCCCTACCGGCCCAGCAGGGCGGCGAGGTAGCGGTCGATCTCCGCACGCAGCTCCTCCGGCATCGGTACGTGCCAGTGCCCGCTGCCGGCCGTCGCGTTGAACAGCACGCCGTCGCACCAGCGGATCAGCCGGCGGGCGTCGCCCTCGGGGTCGGTGGAGCCGGCGGCGGCGAGCAGGACGGCGCCGAGCTGGGCGAAGCGGGCGCCCAGGCGGTCGTAGACGGCGCGCAGTTCGGGCCTGCGGGTGGCCTCCAGGGCGAGCTCCAAGCGGGCCAGGGTGAGCCTGCGGCCGCTGGTGAGGGCCTGGAAGAGCACCTCGGCGCCGACCTCGACCAGCAGTGCGCGGGCCGGTGCGGCCGCTCGGGGGTGCTGTTCCTCGGCGAAGACCGGGTAGTCGGCGGTCTCCCGCTCGACGATCCGGGTGAGCACCAGTTCCAGCAGGGCGGCCCTGGTCCGGGCGAGGTTGGAGGTCGAGCCGGCGGGCAGTCCGGCGGCGTCGTCCACGGCGCGGTGGGTGAGTCCGCGAAGGCCGGCCTCGGCGATCAGGTCGATGGCGGCGTCGGCGATCAGGGTCGGGCGCGGGGGCGTCAGGCCCGGGGACGTCAGGCGTGGGGGCGTCATGGGTTCGATCATGGCCTTTCCTCGGGGACCAGCCAGCTCACTACAGCCGTAGTTTACGGCTCACTACACGTGTAGTACGGTGCTGGAGCAGCGGCCACTACAGCTGTAGTGGCCAGGATCGTGGGAGAACAGGAGCCCCCTCATGGGCCAGCACCAGGCGATCGTCATCGGCGGCGGGATCGGCGGCCTCACCGCCGCCCTCGCCCTCCACCGGCAGGGCATCCCCGTCACCGTCCACGAACGCGCCGCCTCGCTGGAGCCCGTCGGCGCCGGACTCGCCCTCGCCCCCAACGCCCTGCGCGCCCTCGACCGGCTCGGTGTCGGCCCCCGGCTGCGCGCCCGCGCCACCGCCCACCCCGCCGTCGGCATCCGCCACCCCTCCGGCCGCTGGCTCGTCCGCACCAGCAGCGCCGCCGTCCAGGCCCACTTCGGCGACACCATCGCCGCCGTCGCCCGCGCCGAGGTCATCGCCGCCCTGGTCGACGCCCTGCCGGAAGGCACCGTCCGCACCGGCTCCCCCGCCACCGTCACCGACCCGGGCGACGACCGGCGGCCCGCCGTCGTCCGCACCGACGAGGGCGACCGGGAGGCCGCGCTCGTCGTCGCCGCCGACGGCATCCACTCCGCCACCCGCGGCCTGCTCTTCCCCCACCACCCCGGCCCGCGCTACAGCGGCTTCACCACCTGGCGCGCCATCGTCAGCCCCGGGGCCCGACCGGCCGCGGCCGGCGAGGTCTGGGGCCCTGGCCGGCTCGCCGGGATCGTCCCGCTCGCCGACCAGCGGGTCTACGTCTACGGCGCCGCCCTCGCCCCGGCCGGCGACCGCGCCGCCGACGAACACGCCGAACTCCAGCAGCACTTCGGCGACTGGTGCGCCCCCGTCCCCCAGCTGTTCGCCCTCGCCGCACCCGACCGGTTGCTCCGCAACGACGTCCGGGAACTCGCCGACCCCCTGCCCGCGTACCACCACGGCCGGGTCGCCCTCCTCGGCGACGCCGCCCACGCCATGTGCCCCTTCCTCGGCCAAGGCGCCTGCCAGGCGATCGAGGACGCCCTCGTCCTCGCCGCCCCGCTCACCCCCGCCACCGACCCCGTCACCACCCTCCCCGCCTACACCGCCGCCCGCCTCCCCCGCACCACCGCCGTGGTCACCGCCTCCCGCCGCACCGGCAACCTGGTCGCCCTCCGCACCCCCGCCGCCACCCTCCTCCGCACCACCGCCCTCACCCTGGCCGGCCTCCTCCCCACCCGCACCCTCCTCAGCCGCACCACGGCGATCTACGGCTGGCAGCCCCCGACCCTCCGCACCGGAGCCTGAGGGCGGGGAGCAGCAGCGGAAAGCCGCCGGACACGGCACCGCGCGACGCCTACCCTGGGACCGCTACCGACGGACGCACCCCGGGGAGGCGCGATGCTGGACGTTCTGGTGACGACGGCGGCCGGAGCGCTCTCCGCGACCGTGGGCGTCGTGGCCGGCGGCCTCGTCACCCGTCGCGCCCAGGACCGCCAATGGTCACGGGACCAACAGCTCGCCGCCTACCGGGAACTGCTCGCGCACTACGCCAAGTTCACGATGGAACTCAGGCGCGCCCACAGCGAGCGGCGCGGCTGGGACTACGACTGGGGCGAGTGGAGCACGGCCCTGGTGCACGCCGGCCTCATCGCCCCGGCCGAAGTCGCCGCCGAGATCGACAGGTTCGACCACGCCGTCGACACCTTCCTCGACCAAGTGGCGCGCACCCGCGACCCGTTGACCGCACCGCTGAGCCCCGACGAGTTCGAACAGGCCCGACAGCCGACCGCCCGGGCCCAGGTCCAACTGGTCAACGCCATCCGCCGATCGCTGTCCGGCGACCGCCGGGGCATCCCCGTCTCGATCGGCGGCTAGGGCCCGTCCGGCGGACCTTGGCGGATCAGCGCGCGGCGTTGGGCGCCCGGCTGGGCGTGCGCCCGAGTCGGCCTCGTACTGGACGTACTTGGGCGGTTCGGCCGTGCATCCAGGCGGGATGCCTGGGGGCACCTCCCGGCCGAAGGCTGGGGGCGGGTCGCGCGCCCGGCAAGATCCGCCGGACAGGCCCTAGCGACCCTGGCGCACCGATCCGGGCCGGATGTCGGTGGGGGCGGGGAGGATGGGCGGCATGACGGACTCCGGGCGGGTTATCGCCGACTACTGGGACGCGGCCGCGGCGGCCTTCGACGAGGAGCCGGACCACGGGTTGCGGGCGGCGGCGACGCGGGCGGCGTGGGGGCGGCGGGTGCGGGGGTGGTTGCCGGGCGGGCCGGTGGAGGTGCTCGACGTCGGGTGCGGGACGGGGTCGTTGGCGGAGCTGGTGGCCGCGGACGGGCACCGGGTGACGGGGGTGGACCTGGCACCGCGGATGGTCGCGCGGGCCCGGGCGAAGCTGGCGGCGGCCGGGCTGGCGGGGCGGTTCCTGGTGGGGGACGCGGGCGCGCCGCCGGTGCGGGAGGGCGGCTTCGACGTGGTCCTGTCGCGCCACCTGATCTGGACCCTGCCCGAACCGGAGCGAGCGCTGCGCGCCTGGGTGCGGCTGCTGCGCCCCGGCGGGCGGCTGGTGCTGGTCGAGGGCCGCTGGCGCGAGGCGGGCGAGCAGCCGGAGCCGTACGTCGCCGGGGCAAAACACCTGCCCTGGGGCGGCGGCGTGGACGCGGACCAACTCGCTGCGGCGGTGCGCCCGTTGGTGACGGAGCTGCGGGTCGAGCCGCTCAGCGGGGACGCGGAGCTGTGGGGCGGCCCGGTGACGGACGAGCGCTACGCGCTGGTCGCTCAGCTCTGACCCGCGCCTCGACTCACGGCCCGACCACCTCGCCGTGGTCGTCGCCGGGGAGGGGCCTGCTGAGCTCTGCCGTCAGCTCGGGATCCGCGAGCACTCGGGCGGTGGCGCGCCATTCGATCAGCACTCGACGCAGATCGGCGACCAACTCGCGCCGTTCGGCGGCCGAAAGGTGCCTGAGCCAGAACAAGGCCGACTCAGCCCCCACCCGTGCCGAAAGTCCCGTTGAGCGGGTCGCGGCGGAAGCAGGCGGGGCAGCGGAGGCGGGTGTAGATCGCCACCGTGCCCATGCAGACGTCCTCGCGGCCGTCGAGCGGGGAGGCCGAGCCGGCGGGCCTGCCGCAGTCCGCGCAGCGGCGGTGGGGGCGGGCGGCGATCGAGCAGGCGCGGCAGATCAGGTGGGTCGGGTGTTCGGCGTGCACGACGACGGGCTGGGGGCCGCCGTACAGCAGGTGGTCGCACCAGGTGCAGGACTCGTCCTCCTGCGAGGCGAGCATCCGCTCCCGGGTCTCCCGCTGCCATTTGGCCGCGTTCTGCAGCGGCACCTTGACCGGCGGCCCCCAGCCGGCGGCGGCGAGCCACTGGGCGCCCTCCGCCCCGGCCGCCCGCAGCTGGTCGTCGACGGCGATCTCCCTGGGGGTCTTGTGCTTCATCGGCCTTCTCCTCCGCTACGTCGTCCCGAGAGGGTTAACGCGGCGGGGAAGGTCGTGGACACGCGATCCGCCCAGGGGGCGCCGGCGGCGGCTCAGCCGATCAGCGGTTCGGTGTCGCCGTGGGCGATGAGGAGCTTGCGCAGCAGGGTGTCGAGCTGGGCGCGTTCGTCGGCGTCGAGGGCGGTGAGGAGGCTCTCCTCGTTCCGGATGTGGCCGGGCAGGGCGGCGTCGATGAGGTCCTTGCCGGCGGGGGTGAGGCGGACCAGGACGGCGCGGCGGTCGGTGGCGCAGGGGTTGCGTTCGACCAGGCCCTTGGCGGAGAGCTTGTCGACGCGGTTGGTGATGGCGCCGGAGGTGACCATCGCGGACTTGAGCAGGGCACGGGCGTTGAGCTCGTAGGGCTCGCCGGAGCGGCGGAGGGTGGCGAGGACGTCGAACTCGGAGGGGTCCAGGCCGCAGGTGAGGAAGTAGTCGCGCAGGGCGTTGTCGACCCGGACGTTGAGCCGCCGCAGCCGGCCGATCAGGGCCATGGCCTCCAGGGGCAGGTCGGGGCGGTTCCTGGCCCACTGCTCGGCGATGTCGTCGACGGTGTCGCGCTGCTGCATGGCCTGTCATCTCCTTCGGACTGCTGGACTGCGGGTCTGCGGGACTGCTGCGCCGGTGGGCTGCCGGTCCAGATATCTTAACATTCACATACTTGACGTTCGCCGATCTCAGGCGTAGAAATATCTCAACGTTCAGATAGTCAACGTTGAGGGGATCGGGATCACCATGGACCGCAAGCGCGCAGCCATCGCCGCCACCGCCGCACTCGCCCCGGCCGCCTGGGGCACCACCTACCTGGTCACCACGCAGCTGCTGCCCGAGGGCCGTCCACTGCTGCTCGCCGCGCTGCGGGCGCTGCCCGCCGGGCTGCTGCTGCTGTTGATCGGCCGCAAGCTGCCCAAGGGGCGCTGGTGGGGGCGCGCGGCGGTGCTCGGGATGCTCAACATCGGGCTGTTCTTCCCGCTCACCTTCGTCGGCGCCTACCGCCTGCCCGGCGGCGTCGCGGCCACCATCGGGGCGATCCAGCCGCTGCTGGTCGCCGGGTTCTCGATCGGGGTGCTCCGGGTCCGGCCCGGGCGCCGTGCGGTGCTCGCCGGACTCGTCGGGGTCGCCGGGGTGGCCCTGCTGGTGCTCAAGAGCGGGGCGAAGCTGGACGGCGTCGGGATCGCCGCGATGGTCACCGCGATCGGCCTGATGGCCATGGGCACCGTCCTGACCCGCCGCTGGGGCCGCCCGGAGGGCGCCACCATGGTCGACCTCACCGCCTGGCAGCTGCTGGCCGGCTCGGTCTTCCTGGTCCCGCTCGCGGCGCTGGTCGAGGGCGCGCCGCCGGCCCTGAGCGCCGCCAACCTGGCGGGCTTCGCCTACCTCGGGCTGCTCAGCACCGCGGTCGGGTACGTGCTGTGGTTCCGCGGCATCGAGCGGCTCGGCGCCGGGCCGGTCTCCTTCCTGGGGCTGATCAACCCGGTGGTGGCCACGATCGGCGGCCTGGTCGTGCTCGGCCAGACCCTCACCCCGTGGCAGGTGCTCGGCCTGCTGCTGGCGCTCGGCGCCCTGCTGGTCGGCCAGGCCCCGGCCCGACGGACCGCCCCGGCGCCCGAATCGGCACCGGTGCCAGCGCCCACCCCGGCGCCCGCCCCCGCAACCCGGGCGGCCGTCGCCCGCTGACGACCCGACGCCCCACCCCGCCCCGCCGGTGCCCGGCGGGGCGTCGGCATGTCCGGCGGGCGGGCGGCCGGCTCAGCCGGTGGCGCGGATGTAGATGTCGGCGGCGCCGGGAAGGCCGCCCGGGATGGTGGCGACGTAGATCCGGCGGGCGGTGGGGATGTGGGTGGGGACGGCGGACGGGCTGGCCGTGGGCGTCCAGGTCGGGGTCGGGGTGGGGACCGGGTCGGGCGTGCCGACCTCGGGCGCGCCGTCCGCACCGGTGTCCGCGGGGACGCGCGCGGTGCCACCGGTCCTGACGGCCCCACCGGCCCCGGCGTCCGCACTGGCCCCGTCGTCCGGAACGGCGTCCGCATCGCCGTCCGGGTCGGCATCGGTCGGGGTCGGCTCCGCCGCGACGGCCGCCGGCGCGGCCGTGGGCTCCGAAGCCGGGACGGAAGGGGCCGGGACGGAAACGGACGGAACCGCCGGCGAGGACGGCGAGGACGGCGAGGACGGGCTCACGACCGGCCCCTCCGGCAGCTCCGGCGCCTCGGCCGGCTCGTCGCCGCCGAGCGCGGCCGCGAGGTCCGGCGGCAGCGGCGCGGCGGGCCCGGGCGCGGGGAGGTCGTAGGTGCGCAGGAAGTCGCCGAGGCCGGGCTCCTTGCCGCCGCCGAGCCGGTAGTGGAGGTAGGCGACGGGCGAGCCGTCCGAGGTGAGGGTGTAGACGGCGCCGACCGGGACGTAGTAGCGCCCGGCCCCGGGGTGCTGGGAGGGGTGGAGCCCGGCCAGCCGCTCGGCGCGGTCCCGGTCGGTCTCCCGCCCGACCCGGCCGACGGTGAGCGCGTTGACGCCGCGCACGATCATGGCCGCGCCGGCGGACACGCACAGCACGAGTCCGACGGCGACGGTGCGCCGCAGGACCGGTCGGCCGTGCAGGGCCGGCCAGGAGTCGGTGACCACGCGCTCGGGTGGGATGCCGTCCACGGTTCGCTCGTTCCCCCGCTCCGATCAGGACGTCCGACCGGCACCTCGGGTCAGGACGTCGCACTCTGCTCGACGTGGGACGTTAGCGGAGAGTTCCTCAGCCCAGGTAGGCGGGGGCGACGGCGGCCTTGGTGACCAGCCGCGGAGTGCCGGAGCCGTCGGCCGGGACGGTCCACAGGTCGGCGCCGTAGTCCCCGGGCAGGGCGTACAGCAGGGTCCCGGTGTCGGACCAGAGTGCCTGGTCGTCGATGTTGCGCTGCTCGGCGGTGGCGGTCTCGGTGCCGGTCGCGAGGTCGAGGACGTACAGCCGCCAGGGGGCGTCGGGCGACAGGCCGGGGACGCGCTTCTTGTAGGCGACGCGGGTGCCGTCCGGGGAGAGCGAGGGGCACTCGACGTTGTCGTGCAGGGTGGTGAGGGTGCGGGCGGCGAGGTCGCCGCGGACGAGGTGGGTCTGGCCGGAGGTGGCGAGGGTGGCGTAGAAGGTGTTGTCGTCGGCGAAGGTGACGCCCCAGATGTTGACGTCGTGGGCCTGGTACGGGTGCCCGTCCTTGACGACGGCGAAGTCCTCCAGGTTCTCCCGCAGGTTCCAGTCCCGCACGTCGACGATCGAGGTGCGGGTGGAGAAGTTGGTGCCCGCGTAGGAGTCGCCGCTGACGAAGACGGTCCAGGCGGCGAGGTGCCCGGACGGGGAGACCCGGGAGCGGGTGGGGATGCCGGCGGCGGGGAAGGAGCGCCGCTCGTGCAGGTGGTCGTCCAGGACGACGGCGCGGTAGGTGTCGTCGAGCGCGCCGTGCTGGGCCTGGAGGCAGATGCCGGTGCCGGCGGCGGCGTGGAAGCGCAGGCACTGGGTGCCGGAGGCGGTGCGCGGGCCGTCGGGGTGGTCGGCGGGGACGGTGGTGATCTCGTCCCGGTGCGGCCCCCAGGCCATGTTGCGGAAGAGCAACTGGCGCCCGCCGGAGGGCACTTGGAGTGAGACCGGGCCGGGCGCGACGGCCGGTCCGCCGGCCTGGGCGCGGTCGCGCTCGGAGCCGCGGTCGGCCGCGTAGAGGACGGCGCCGGTGCCGACCGCGCCGAGCACCAGGACGGCGAGCAGCAGCACGATCACCCGGCTGCGGTTGTTCTGCAGGTTCACGGGGTCTCCTCCACGGCGACGGGCTCCGGGTCCACGGCGACGGGTTCCGAGCGGCCCAGCACCACCGCGGCCCCGGCCACGCACAGCGCCAGGGCGCCCGCGGACCAGGCCAGCGCGGTCGGGCCGCCCGCCGCGCTCCACAGCGCGCCGAACAGCAGCGAGCAGGCGAACCGGGCCAGCGCCTGTCCGGTGCCGACCAGGGCGAGCCCGGCGCCGCGCTGCCCGGCGGGGACGGCGTCGGCCGCGGCGGCGGCGAGCACGCCGTCGGTGGCGGCGTAGAACGAGCCGTGCAGCAGCAGCACGCAGAGCACCGCGGGCAGCCCGCGCAGTGGCGAGAGCAGCAGCCCGTACGCGAGCAGCAGGACCCCGTGGCCGAGCAGGAAGAGCCGGCGGCGCCCGATCCGGTCGGCGAGCGCGCCGAGCGGGACGGCGAGCAGCAGGAAGGCGGCCGCGGTGCCGAGCGGCAGCAGCGGGAACAGGTTGACGGACAGGCCGAGCCGGCGCTGGATCAGCAGGTACAGGAAGGAGTCGCTGACGGTGGTGAGCCCGAGCAGGACGGCGCACAGGGTGAGCCGGCGCAGTCCGGGCAGGCGCAGCAGGGTGAGGCTGCTGCGCAGCGAGGGCGCGGCGGTCGACGGCGCCTCGCCGCTCTGCCGGTTCGGCACGAACAGCAGCAGGATCAGCACGCCGAGCGCGGCGACGCAGGCGCTGACCGTGAACACCGCGTCGTAGCCGTGCCGTTCGCCGCCGTCGGCGAGCATCGGGCCGCCGGCCAGGCGCAGCACCAGGAAGGCGGTGAGCGGGCCGAGCAGGGCGCCTGCCGTGTCCATCGCCCGGTGCACGCCGAACGCCCGGCCGCGGTGGGCGGGTTCGGTGGCCAGCGAGATCATCGCGTCCCGGGGGGCGGTGCGCAGGCCCTTGCCGGTGCGGTCGGCGGCGATCACGGCGCCGATCAGCGGCACGGTGTGGACGAACAGCAGCAGCGGGCGGCACACCGCGGACAGCCCGTAGCCGACGGCGGCGACGGCCTTGTGCCGGGCGGCCCCGTCGCGGCCGCGGCGGTCGGCGAGGTGGCCGCCGACCAGGCGGACCAGGGCGCTGAAGCCGTTCTGGATGCCGTCGAGCAGGCCGAAGCCGAGCGGGGAGAGGCCGAGTCCGGTGAGCAGGTAGAGCGGCAGCACGGCGTTGACCATCTCGGAGGAGATGTCGGTGACCATGCTGACGGCGCCGAGGGCGAGGACCGCCCCCGGCACTGAGCGCAGGGCGGCGCCCCGCCGCACCGGGCCGGTGGCCGGTGCGACGGGGGCCTTCGAGCTGCGGGAGTCCGCGACGTACACGGGCGTCAGTTCCAGATGCCGGTGATGTCGGAGGCGTTGGCGGAGTTGCCGGCGTGGGCGTTGACGCCGGCCAGGTCCTCCAGGGTGTGCAGCACGTCGTAGTGGTTGTAGGTGGTGGAGGTGGAGCTGCCGGGGGCGACGTGGGCGCCGTAGACGAGGGTGGGGATGCGGTTGCCGGCGAGCCGGTTGTCCTCGTCGAAGGTCACCACCAGCAGGCTGTTGTTGGCCTTGGCCCACTGGGCGTAGGCGTCGAGGTTGTTCTGCAGCCAGCTGTCGCCGGTGCCGACCGAACAGTCGTGCATGTCGTCGCAGAGGTCCGGGATGACGAAGGAGACCTTCGGCAGGGTGGTGAAGTCGGTCGGGAACGCGTCCATGCCGTAGGCGCTGGAGGTGGGCACGTTGCCGAAGCCGAACCACGGGTTGTGCTTCTGGGCGTAGTTGCCGCTGCGGCAGTCGGTGGCGCCGACCGAGGGCAGGCCCTCGTTGTAGCTGGCCCAGGTCTGGTTGGCGGCGAGCAGCTCGGAGCCGAGGTTGGGCTGCTGCAGGGCGCCGACGTCCACGCAGCTGTCGTCCGTGACGCCCTGGGCGCTGCCGGAGAACAGCATGTAGTAGTTGGGCTGGCTGGGGTGGGTGAGCGCGTAGGACTGGGTCAGCGTCGCGCCGCCGGCCACCAGGGTGTTGTTGAAGTACGGCGCGTTGGAGCTGCCGATGACCTGGGAGTACGCGTGGTTCTCCATCATCACGACGATGATGTGGTCGGGGCTGGGCAGGCCGGCGGCGGTGTCGGCGGCCGCGCTGCCGCCCGCGGCCCACAGGCCGAGGGAGCCGGCGACCAGGCCGAGGCCGGTGGCGAGAGCGGTGAGCGGGCGGAGCCTGCGGCGACGGGCGGGGCGCGGGCCGGCCGTGGGGGTGCCGGGGGTGCGGAGTCGTGCGAAGGCCATGGGGTCCTCCGAGAGTCGGGGCTTCCGGGGCGGGAGCGCCGAGAACAGTAGGATCGCGGCGTGTCGTGTACCGCACAAGAGAAGTGAAGAACAGAAGAACAGCTGCGAGGCGGTGCCGGTACGGAGCACCACGGGCGGCGGCGGACGTCACACGCGCCCTGATTGACCCCCCTCCTCCGCCCGTGGTGGGATCACGGGGGCCCGCGAGCGCTGGGCCGGGGACGGCAAGGAGTGCGGTACGTGATCGGACTGGTCGCCATCTACGGGCCGGGCCGCCCGCTGACCGACGAACTGCAGGAGCTCTGGCCGGAGAGCTCCCACGCCTACCGGGCCTCGCACGGCAACTGCTTCCAGGGGCCGGAGGCGATGCAGTTCGCCCTCGACCGCCACCGCCAGGTGATCGCCGTCGGATCGCTCGCCGCCGTCGTCGGGCTGCTGACCGACCCCCGCGTCGACGTCCCGCGCGGTGCCGAGGTGCTCTGCGTGGACCCGGGGCGGCGCTGGGTGATCCCGCTGCGCCACACCGACTCCGCGGTGAAGCTGGCCGGGGAGGTCGCGGCCGCCCTCGGCGTCACCCCGGTGCTCACCGGCCCGCTGCCCGGGCCGGGCGACCCGCTCGACGTGCTGACCCCGCACGCCGTCCGCTACCGCCGGGCCGGCGCCGGCACCGCCGCGGAGGCCGCGGCGGCGGGCCTGCCGGTCCGGCTGGTCAGCGAGGTGCCGTACCCGCTGCCCGCCCTGCCCCCGAACGTCCGGCCGGACGCCCCCGAGGACGCCCCCGTGCTCCGGATCACCGACCGGGAGGACCCGGGCCACGGCGACCTCCTGGTCGTCCCGCGCACCCTGGTCGTCGGCATCGGCGCGGGCAGCGGCACCGAATCGGCCGACGCCATGCGGCTGCTGATGGAGGTGCTCAAGGAGACCGGCTACCTGCGCTCGGCGATCGGCCGGATCGCCACGGTGGCCGGCAAGGCGGACCACCCCGCGGTGCGCTGGGCCGCGCGCTGCCTGAACGTGCCGGTCGACGAGCACCCGGCGGAGGAGCTGGCCCGGCTCACGGTGCCGAACCCGTCCGAGGCCGTCGGTACGGCCGTCGGCACCGCGAGCGTCGCCGAGGCGGCGGCGCTGGCCAGCGCCACCGGCGGTGAACTCGTCGTCCCCAAGCGGAAGTCGGCGACGGCGACGGTCGCGATCGCCCGGGCGGCGGTGCGCGGCCGGCTGGCGCTGGTCGGCCTCGGGCCGGGCGCGCACGACCTGCTGGTGCCCCGCGCGCTCGCCGAACTGCACCGCGCCTCGGTGGTGGTGGGCCGGCCGGAGGCGGTCGAGGCGGTGGCCGCGCTGCTCCGGCCGGGGACGCGACGGGTCGCAGTGCCGGAGCCCGGGTCGGTGCGCAACGGCCGCGGAGTGGTGCTGGACTGGGCCGGGGTGGCGACGAACGACGCCGGGGTACGGATGGACCCCGCCGAGGCCGCCGTCCAGCTGGCCTCGCACGGGCACGCCGTCGCCCTGGTCGCCCTCGGCGACAGCGCCGCGCTCACCGTGCCGCCGGGCGCGTACGACGTCCTGCGGGTGCCCGGCCTTCCCGTGGATGGAGCGTCCGCATGACCGCCCGCGAACCCGACCTGCGCCACCACGGCGACGCCGAGGTGCGCGCGGACGGCCGCGACCTGGTCGACCTCGCGGTCAACGTCCGCACCGGCACGCCCCCGGCCTGGCTGCGCGAGCACCTCGCCGCCACCCTCGGCACCCTGGCCGCCTACCCCGACCAGGGCGCCGCCCGCACCGCGGTGGCCGCCCGGCACGGGCGCCCGGTCGAGGAGGTGCTGCTCACCTCGGGGGCCGCGGAGGCCTTCGTGCTGCTCGCGCGCGTCCTGACGTCCCGTCACATCGTCGTCGTCCACCCCCAGTTCACCGAGCCGGAGGCCGCACTGCGGGACGCCGGGCACCGGGTGCACCGGGTGCTGCTCTCCCCCGGGGACGGGTTCCGGCTGGGCGCCGTCCCCGAGGAGGCGGACCTGGTCGTCCTCGGCAACCCGACCAACCCGACCTCCGTCCTGCACCCCGCCGAGGCCGTCGCCGCGCTGGCCCGCCCCGGGCGCACCCTGGTGGTGGACGAGGCGTTCATGGACACCGTGCCCGGCGAGCGGGAGTCCCTCGCCGCCGTCCGGGACCTCCCCGGGCAGGTCGTCGTCCTGCGCAGCCTCACCAAGACCTGGGGCCTGGCCGGACTGCGGATCGGCTACGCACTGGGGCCCGCCCCGCTGATCGCCGCCCTCGGCGCCGCCCAGCCGCTCTGGCCGGTCTCCACCCCGGCGCTGGCCGCCGCCGAGGTCTGCAGCGGCCCCTCGGCGCTCGCCGAGGCGGACCGGGCGGCCGCCGAACTCGCCCTGTGGCGCGCCTACTTGGTGAAGGGCCTGGCCGCCTTCCCGGCGCTGCGGATGTACGGCGAGCCGGCCGCCTCCTTCGTACTGGTCCGACTGCCGGGCGCGGCGGCGGTCCGCGAGCGGCTGCGCGAGCACGGCTTCGCCGTCCGGCGCGGGGACACCTTCCCCGGGCTCGGCGAGGACTGGCTGCGGATCGCCGTCCGGGACGAGCGGACCACCGACCGCTTCCTCAACGCCCTGGAGACGGTGCTCGGCCCGGCCTGACCGCGCCCGCCTGAGCTCAGCCGGACCTCAGTCGGTGTTCAGCCGGACCGCGTCCCCGGCCCGGATCGCCCCCGGCACCACCACCTGGGCGTACACCCCCGTGCAGGGCAGCGCCGGCATGCCCTCCAGCGGCACCAGCCGGTTGCGCTCGGCCGGGATCCGCAGCGCCTCCGTCCGGCGGGGCAGCGCGCCGTGCGCCAGGGTGGGGACGGCGCAGCGCGGGGTGGGTGCCACGATGCGCAGCCGCAGCGACTCCCCGACGGTCAACTCCCGCCCCACCCAGGCATTCTCGACGAACCCCTCGCCCTCGGTGCGGATCACCAGGTTCGGCCGGTAGCGCTCGGCCTCGACGCCGACGGCCAGCAGCGTGGAGCTGGTGATCAGGTGCAGCGGGGCGAAGTCGAAGAACCCACCGTCCGGCGCCGCCCGCCCCAACTCGTTCACCGTGACCGCCACTTCCGCCTCGATGCCGCGCGCCAGCACCTCCTCCGGCACGGCCCGCTCGACCTCCGCGCCGGGCGGGCGCTCGGCGATCAGGGCGAGCTTGCGGCCGAGCGCCTCGGACAGCCCGGCCTCGTCCGCGCTGCGCCCGTCCGGGCCGGTGATCGTCACCCGGCCGTCCGCCGCGGCCGCCGCGGAGTAGCGGAGCAGCCCGGCCCACCGGCGGGGGTTCTTGGCACTGGCCACCCGTCCGGTCTCCAGGTCCAGCAGGGCGCGCGCCCGGTCCCCCGCCAGGCCCCGCGCGGACACCTCGGCCGCCGGGAGCTCCTCCCCCAGCAGCGACTTGACCGGGTAGCGGAGCAGCCGCTCGACCCGGCCGACGGTCCCACCGGTCAGCACGACTCCTCCTCCGCCCACTCGCGCAGCGCCGCGAAGTGCAGTTCCCGCAGACCCGCCCGGGGGTCGACCCAGAGCGGCAGTGCCTCGGCCGGGTGGTTGGCCGCGATCCACTCGATGTCCTGCGGGCCGAGTTCGTCGTCCAGCCAGACGAACGGCCGCCCGTCCGCCCAGGCCACCACGTCCCTGGTCTTCCAGTGCAGCCCGTCCGGATCCTCGCCGAACAGGTTCGTCCAGGGGATGTACGGGAGTTCGGGCAGCCCGAGGCGGGGGCCGATGAAGGTGTTCGCCTCGGCCATCCAAGTGGTCGCCCACACCAACTCGTACGGCAGCGCCAGCAGTTCCGGCCCGTGCGCCGGGTTCAGCCACACCCGCAGCGGCTCGACCTGCTCGCGCGGCTGCGGCGCGTGCCGTGCGACCCAGGACTCGGGCAGCAGCCGGTGGGTGCCGTAGCCCTCGGGGCAGCGGGTGTCCGGCGCGGCGTAGGGGTTGAGCGGCCCGTCCACGTCGATCAGGAGCAGCGGCAGGCCGGTCACGCGGCGGCCGCCCACTCGCGCAGGAGCGCGAAGTCCCCGGCGAGCATGCCGGTCCGGGGGTTGACGTGCAGGGTGTGCGCGGGGCCCGGGTGGTTGGCCGCGATCCACTCGGCGTCCTGCGGGCCGAGTTCGTCGTCCACCCAGACGAACGGCCGCCCGTCCGCCCAGGCCACCACGTCCCTGGTCTTCCAGTGCAGCCCGTCCGGGTCCTCGGCGAACAGCTCCGTCCAGGGGATGTAGGGGAGTTCGGGCAGCCCGAGGTTGGGGCCGATGAGGTCGTTGGCCTCGGCCATCCAGGTGGTCGCCCACACCAACTCGTAGGGCAGCGCCAGCAGCTCGGGCCCATGCGCCGGGTTCAGCCAGACCCGCAGCGGTTTCGGCTCGCCGTCGGGGGCGCGGCGGGTCTGCCGCTCCGCCCACCAGGTGGGCATCAGCTCGTGCGTCCGGTAGCCGTCCGGCCGCCGCAGCCTCGGCGCGGCGAATGGGTTGAGGGGTCCGTCCACATCGAGGAGGAGCAGCGGCTGTCGAGTCATGCCGTGAATTCTCCGGTGGGTGAACGGGATTGACCAGTGGTTTGCCCGATGACGACTGGTGCAGTCGATCACGGTCCGCCGGTGCCACAGCCTGCCGACGTCACGGCCGGTGCCAGAGCCCCCGGGCGGCCAGCAGCGGCAGGACGCCCTCGCCGAACCAGTAGGCCTCCTCCAGGTGCGGCATGCCCGACAGCACGAACTCGTCGATCCCCAGCTCGTGGTACTCGGTGATCAGGTCCGCGACCTCCCGGTGGCTGCCCACCAGCGCGGTTCCGGCACCCCCGCGCAGCAGCCCGATGCCGGCCCACAGCCCCGGGTGCACCTCCAGCCGCTCCGCCGAGCCGCCGTGCAGCGCGATCATCCGGCGCTGCCCCTCCGACTCGCTCTCGGCGAGCGCCCGTTGGGTCTCCCGGACCCGCTGCGGGTCCATGCCGGCGAGCAGCCGCTCGGTCTCCGCCCAGGCCTGCGCGGAGCTGTCCCGGGTGATCACGTGCAGCCGGATCCCGAACCGCACCGACCTGCCCCGGGCGGCGGCCAGTCCACGGATCCAGTCGATCTTCTCCCGCACCTGGGCGGGCGGTTCGCCCCAGGTCAGGTAGACGTCGGCGGAGCGGGCCGCGACCTCGCCGGCCGCCGGGGATGAGCCGCCGAAGTACACCGGCGGCACCGGGTCGGGCAGCCGGTTCAACCTCGCCCGCTCGACCCGCAGACGGGGGCCGTCGTGGTCGACGGTCTCCCCCGCCCAGAGCCGCCGGGTGATGTCCAGGAACTCCCCGGTGCGGGCGTAGCGGGCGTCCTTGTCCAGGAAGTCCCCGTACGCCCGCTGCTCGGCGGACTCCCCGCCGGTCACCACGTTGAGCAACAGCCGCCCGCCGGACTGCCGTTGGTAGGTCGCGGCCATCTGCGCCGCCAGGGTGGGGCTGAGCTGCCCGGGCCGGAACGCCACCAGGTACTTCAGCCGCTCGGTGACCTGGGTCAGCATCGCGGTGGTCAGCCAGGCGTCCTCGCACCAGGCGCCGGTCGGGGTGAGCGCCCCCTCGAAGCCCAACTGCTCGGCACTGCGGGCGATCTGGCCCAGGTAGGCGATGCTCGGCGGCCGGTCGGAGCCGGCCGTCCCGGGCGTCGAGCCGTGCCCGCCACCGACGATCTGCCGGCTGTCGCCGTTGGTGGGGAGGAACCAGTGGAAGGTGAGAGCCATGGAACGGACACACTCCTGCGGCCGGTGCTGTCTGGGGTCGGTCGGTCGGTCCTGCAGCTGCGAACTCACCGACGACGACAGCCGGCCGTCCACACCCGCGCCAGGTCCACGTGCAGCCGACGCACGAGGTAGCGGGGGCGGTGAGCGGTCATGCACCCGATTATCCGTTCATCACCCACACCCCTTCAAGAGCCCCGATCAATCGAACGGGAAGTCGACGAAGCGATACCATTCGACTCACGACGAACTAGCCGGGGGGCACTGTTGTCGGATTATCGTGTGTCGACGGATCAACTCGTGCTGACATCGCGGGGGTACAGCCGGCTTCGCCACCGGATCGAGGAGATCGCCACCGGCCTGATGGGCGACCTGAGCGCTTCGGCCGACATGGCGGGCAACGACGCGGGCGGCCACGCGTTCGCCGGCGCCTACGAGAGCGCCGCGGCCGAGACCTTCGACAAGATCGCGTTCGCCGCGTTCGTGATGGCCGAGTCGGCGAAGAACCTGATGCAGAGCGCCTTCAACTACCTGGCGGCGGAGGACCAGCTGGCCGCCGCATGGTTGAAGGACCACCAGCCCAAGCTCGACTACCTCCAGATCAGCTCGGCCGACGAGTGCGACCAGGTCGGCAACGGTCGCAACCTGCCGAAGGTCGTCAAGGAACAGGACTGGGTCGACCGCAACGTCCTCCACCCCGGCCCGAAAGGAGACCCGGGCAAACTCCGGGCCGTCGCAGCACTCTGGCGCAGGGCGGCGGATCTGGTCGAGGACGTGATGACCAGCGCCCAGGGTGGTACGAGCACGGTCGAGGAGCACTGGGAAGGAGCGGCCCGACAGAGCTTCTCCTCCTACTTCAACCTGTTCATCGGCTGGAACGGCGCTCCGGGGGAGGTCTCGGACAAAGAGGCCCTCGTCCCGAACCTCGTCGCCGCCTGCCGCCAGCTGGCCAAGGCCTGCGACGCGTACGCCGACCACATCGAGGACGCCCGGGACAGCTGGGGGCGCTTCTTCTTCGGCGACTTCGTCGACTCCGACCACGGCCTGACCGACGCCGTCACGGGCGACACCCGCATCCAGTCGCTGCGCAACATCCAGCCGGCCCTCGAAGGGCACCGAATACCGGTGCCGGAGCAGCCGAAACAGCCGGACCCGCCGTCAGGACCGGGATTCCCGTTGATCCCGTTCCCCGTTCCGGTACCAGTGCCGGTGCCACTCGTCCTGGCGACCTACAAAGGCAACGGGCTCAACATCGTGCCGGCGGTGGCACCGCTGGACCCGAACCTGGCCAGGAAGCCGATCTCCCCGCCCCCGGGGACTCCCCTGCTGAGCCCTGCGGAGCGGCAGGCGTTCGAACAGTGGCAGCTGACGCTCAACACCCACGGCTTCCAGGGTGGCGGGCCGGCCGACAAGCCGGCCAACGACTATCAGCGGTACGTCGCCGGGTACCCCGAGTACGACCTGCCACTGCCCCCGTCCATCACCAAGACCTCGGGCGTGGTCGCGGCGGACGGACTCCGGGCCGACGACGGAGCCATCGTCGAAGCCAAGTACGTCAAGAAGCAGGGCTGCTCGCCGCGCTCCATGAACGGCCTCGAAACCCTCGCGAAGGAGAAGCCGTTCCTCATGAAAGGCATGCCCGAGAAGGACTTCAACGAGATGCGGGACTATGCGGCAGCCGTCACCACGTCGAACGGCATGGTCCGACATGTCGATCTCGCCACCAACGACCCGGAAAGCGTCGTCTACTGGCAGTACATGATGGCGCTCAACCACGTGCCGGGCGACGCCCGGTACATCCCGGCTCCGTGAGGGGAACGATGACGATGACCGATGATGCACCGGAGTTCGCGGTGTGCACGACGTTCCACTTCGGGGCGCCGGACGGTGAGACCTGGGGATTCACCAGCGAAACGTTCGCGGCGCGGCTGACCGAGCAGTGGCCTGCGACACGTTACGAGGAGTGCGGCAGTCTGCCGGGGTGGGGCCGTCAACTGCGGTTCGGTGTGCCGGCCGGCGAGTTCGCCTTCGACGGCAGCTTCGCACCCGAGCGACAGTCGCTCTACCTGGCGGATCTCCCGGTGGTCGCGGCCGCAGCGTTCGTCCTGTGGCTGCAGGAGGTGATCCCGGCCGGGGCGCGGATCCGGTTCAGCAGCAATGACGCGTTCGAGGTCGGCATCGAGCGGGATTACTGGATCCCCGCGGCGGCCACCTACGAGCAGATCGTCGCCGTACTCACCGACCACCTCGCCGAGGTCGAAGCCGAGGAGTGAGCGAACGCCCGCAGGCCCTTCCCCGGGTGGGGAAGGGCCTGCGGGATGAGCGGAGCTCGGGGATCAGACCTGGCCGGCCTTCTCCAGGGCGGCGCAGCAGGTGTTGATCAGCAGGCGGGTGACGACGTAGGGGTCGACGTTCGCGTTCGGGCGACGGTCCTCGATGTAGCCCTTCTGCTCCACCTCGACCTGCCACGGGATGCGGACCGACGCGCCGCGGTTGGAGACGCCGTAGCTGTAGACGTTCCACGGGGCGGTCTCGTGCTTGCCGGTCAGGCGGGACTCGATGTCGGCGCCGTACTGGGTGACGTGCTCCAGCACCTTCTCCTGGGAGGTGCCGAGCGACTCGCACGCGGTGATGATGGCGTCGTAGCCCTCACGCATCGCCTTGGTGGAGAAGTTGGTGTGGGCACCCGCGCCGTTCCAGTCGCCCCGGGCCGGCTTGGCGTCCAGGGTGGCGTCGATGCCGAACTCCTCGGCGGTGCGGTAGAGCAGGTAGCGGGCGATCCACAGGTCGTCCGAGACGGTCAGGGCGTCGACCGGGCCGATCTGGAACTCCCACTGGCCGGGCATGACCTCGGCGTTGATGCCGCAGATCGCCAGGCCGGCGTCGATGCAGCGGTCCAGGTGCAGCTCGACGATCTCGCGGCCGAAGACCTCCTCGGCGCCGACACCGCAGTAGTAGCCGCCCTGCGGGGCCGGGAAGCCGCCCTCCGGGAAGCCGAGCGGGCGGGAGCCCTTGAAGAAGGTGTACTCCTGCTCGATGCCGAAGATCGACTCCTGCGCGGTGTACTTCTCCTCGACCTCGCGCAGCAGGGCGCGGGTGTTGGACTCGTGCGGGGTGCCGTCCGTCTCCAGGACCTCGCAGAGGACGAGGATGTTGTCGCCGCCGCGGATCGGGTCCTTGACGACCTTCACCGGCTCCAGCACGCGGTCCGAGGCGTGGCCCTCGGCCTGGTTGGTCGAGGAACCGTCGAAGCCCCAGGTCGGGATCTTGTCGGCGTTGGGCAGGACGCGAGTCTTGGAACGGAGCTTCGCGGTCGGCTTGGTGCCGTCGATCCAGATGTACTCGGCCTTGATTGCCACGGCTTGGTCCCTCGCATTGCTGGGTGGTGGGTGCCCGCGTAGCGTCGCAAGCCGCCGTTTCCCGGTTGTTCCTCTCGTGTAACGCGCATGTGAACCAACCGTCCGCGATGGCACGGTCACGGTACGGGAGTGCCGGGCGCGGCACTCCCGCCGTACGGAGTGACGTATCGGAGCAGTACCGGGACTACTAGGGCCGGCGGGCGTGCGCGGCCCGGCGGCGCCGGGTGGCCCACAGCGCGGCCGCACCGCCCGCGACCAGGGCGGCGGCCCCGGCGGCCAGCGGGCCGGTGGCGCTGCTGCCGCCGGTGCTGGCGAGCCGCTCCGGCTTCTCCACCGCCGCCTGCGGCACGGCGGCCCGGGAGGTGGTGGCGTCCGCGACCGGCTGGGCGGCGGGCGCGGACGTCGGCGCGGTGCTCGGGGTGCCGGTGGCGGCCGGGCCGGACGGCTTCTCGCAGCTCACCGAGGCGACGGTGATCGTCCCGGTGACCTTGGCGACGTTCAGGTTGAGCGGGTTCACCTCCACCTTCACCTCCAGGGCCGAGGCGGCGGCGGTGGTCGTGGTGGTGTTCTTCTTGGAGAACTCCACCGACACGCTGCCGACCAGCGGCACGTCCACCTTGGTCGGGCCGTACAGCCCGACGGTGACGGGCTTGCCCAGCACGGTCAGCTTGGCGGGCGCGACCACGTCCGCGGTCGGCTGCCCGTCGACCGGGCAGGTGGCCTCGGCGCTCATCGCCTCCAGCCCGAGCAGCGCGGTGGCGGGCAGGCCGGGGGCGTGCACGTCGGCGTTGACCAGCTTGACGGAGGCGGTGGCGCCCTTGGCATCGACCCGGGTGACGGACTTGCCGACGTCGGCCTTGACCAGTTCGACCGGGCCGGCCTGGTCGACGCCCGCCACCTTGGCGGTCAGCACCGAGCCGTCCCTCTGCTCCGGCGTCTCCACCTTGTTGAGGGCGATGTCCACCGGGACGTCGACGGCCTTGTTCAGGAAGCTGACGTCCAACGCGAGTTCGGCGGTGACGGCACGCGCCTTGCCCGACGTGGTGGTCGTGGCCGGTGCCGAGGGCGCGGCCTGGACGGGCCCGGCAGTGAGCAGGGTGCTCACCACCACGGCGGCGGATGCGGAAACGATTCGGCGAGACGGCGACGGCCGAGAAGAGGAAGACAAGGCGGAACCCCCACACAGGTGAAACGATGAGCCGCCAGTCTTCTCAAACGATCCGTCACATGAGCCTCACGGAGCGTCATTTCACTCGTTGGAGTGAGATTGACGCTCCGCACTGACCCGGATCTGCTACGGCAGCAACTCCCCTACGGCAGACGCCAGTCCACCGGCTGCGCCCCCTGCTGCACCAGCAGCTCGTTCGCCCGGCTGAACGGCCGCGACCCGAAGAAACCGCGGTCCGCCGACATCGGGCTCGGGTGCACCGACTCCACCGTCGGGATGGTGCCCAGCAGCGGACGCAGGTTGCGGGCGTCGCTGCCCCACAGGATCGCCACCATCGGGCCGCCGCGCGCCACCAGCGCCCGGATCGCCTGCTCGGTGACCGCCTCCCAGCCCTTGCCCTTGTGGGCCCGGGGGTTGCGCGGCTGGGTGGTCAGCGCCCGGTTCAGCAGCAGGACGCCCTGCTGCGTCCAGGGCGTGAGGTCCCCGTTGGACGGCTGCGGCAGGCCGAGGTCGGTGCCGTACTCCCGGAAGATGTTGATCAGGCTCGGCGGGATCGGCCGGACGTCCGGCGCCACCGAGAAGCTCAGGCCGACGGCGTGCCCGGGCGTCGGGTACGGGTCCTGCCCGACGATCAGTACTCGGACGTCGGCGATCGGTTGCTGGAACGCCCGCAGCACGTTCGGCCCGGACGGCAGGTAGGTGCGGCCCGCCGCGATCTCGGCGCGGAGGAAGTCCCCCATCGCGGCGATCTGCCCGGCGACGGGCTCCAGGGCGGTGGCCCAACCGGGCTCGACGATCTCATTCAGTGGACGCGGTGCCATGGGCGTCACCCTATCGGCCGATACCGACAGGGCGTCACCTCAGCTGACCACGGCAAACGACCGCCGCGACCGCTCGCCCGACCGGTCAGGCGACCGCTCACCGGGCGGGTCACCCCACCGGCCGCCCCCGCAGCACCACCGCGCGCGGGTCGGCGAGCACCCGGACGTCCGCCCGCGGATCCTCCTCGTACACCACGAAGTCGGCCGACGCGCCCTCCTCCAGCCCCGGCCGCCCGAGCCACTCCCGCGCGCCCCAACTCGCCGCCGACAGCGCCTCCGCCGGGCTCAGCCCCGCCTTCACCAGCTCCGCCACCTCGTCCGCGACCAGCCCGTGGGCGAGCGAGCCGCCCGCGTCCGTGCCGACGAACACCGGGATGCCCGCGTCGTGCGCGGCCCCGACGGTGTCGTAGCGGCGCTCGTGCAGCCGCCGCATGTGCGCCGACCAGGCCGGGAACTTGGACTCCCCGCCGGCGGCCAGCTCCGGGAAGGTGGCGATGTTGACCAGGGTCGGGACGATGGCCACCCCGCGCTCGGCGAAGGCCGGGATCAGCTCCTCGGTCAGCCCGGTGGCGTGCTCGACGCAGTCGATCCCGGCCGCCAGCAGGTCCGGCAGCGACTCGGCCGCGAAGCAGTGCGCGGTGACCCGGGCACCCTCCTCGTGGGCCGCCGCGATCGCCTCGGCCAGCGCGTCGCCGGGCCAGCAGGCGGCGAGGTCGCCGCGGTCGCGGTCGATCCAGTCGCCGACCAGCTTCACCCAGCCGTCGCCGCGCCGGGCCTCGGCCCGCACGTAGGCGGCGAGGTCGCCGGGCTCGATCTCGTGGGCGTAGTTGCGGATGTAGCGGCGGGTGCGGGCGATGTGCCGGCCGGCCCGGATGATCCGGGGCAGGTCCTCGCGCTCGTCGATCCAGCGGGTGTCGGCGGCCGAGCCGGCGTCGCGGATCAGCAGGGTGCCCGCGTCACGGTCGGTGAGCGCCTGCTTCTCGCTGGTCTCGGCGTCCACGGCACCGTGCGCGTCCAGGCCGACGTGGCAGTGCGCGTCCACCAGGCCGGGCAGTACCCAGCCGGTGACCGTCCGGACGTCCCCGGCCGTCGGCGGGCGGGTGAAGCTCACCCGGCCGTCCACCACCCAGAGTTCGTCCCGGACCTCCTCCGGGCCGACCAGCACCCGACCCCGGACGTGCAGCACCGCGCCTTCAGTCATGGCCGCACTCTACCGACGGGCGGGTTCCGTGTAAGTAGTACGCATGCGGCAGACTCGTTGCCGCACCCACCATCCGCCCCGCGAAAGGCCGTGAAGCCGTGAGAGAGCGCAGCGAGCGAACCATCAAGAGGAACGCGTGGGCGAACGCCCCCGTCGAGCGAAGCGAGGCGGGCGCGTGAGCCCCTTCCTCGACCTCCCCCCGCTCAGCGCCGCCGGGTTCGCGGCGATCGAGGACCAGGTGGCCGCGCTGCTGCACACCGAGGCCGACGTCATCGTCACCCAGGGTGAGGCCCTGCTCCCGCTGGAGGCCGCGATCCGCGGCGCCGCGCACCCCGGCTCCACCGCGCTCAACATCGTCACCGGCCCGTACGGCCAGACCTTCGGCAACTGGCTGCGCTCCTGCGGCGCGACGGTCGTCGACCTCGCGGTGCCCTTCGACAGCGCGGTCAGCGCCGAGCAGGTCGCCGAGGCGCTCGAAGCCCACCCGGAGATCGACTTCGTCTCCCTGGTGCACGCCGAGGCCGCCACTGGCAACACCAACCCGGTCGCCGGGATCGCCGCCGTGGTCCGCGAGCACGGCGCCCTGCTGATGCTCGACGCGGTCGCCTCGGTCGCCGCCGAGCCGCTGCTCACCGACGAGTGGGGCATCGACCTGTGCGTGATCGGCGGCCAGAAGGCGATGGGCGGCCCGGCCGGGGTCTCCGCCGTCTCCGTCTCCGAACGCGCCTGGGAGCGGATCGCCGCCAACCCGGCCGCCCCGCGCCGCTCCTACCTCTCCCTGCTGGACTGGAAAGAGCGCTGGACGGACGCCGGTCGCACCGTACTGCCGCACGCCCCGGCCCAGTTGGAGATGCTCGCGCTCGGCGCCTGCCTGGACCGGATCGCCGCCGACGGCCTGCCCGCCGTGATCACCCGGCACCGCGCCGCCTCCGCCGCCACCCGGGCCGGCGCCCGCGCCCTCGGCACCGTCAGCCCGTACGTGCACCAGGACGCCCACGCCGCCCCGGTCGCCACCACCCTGCGCACCCCGGCCGGCGTGCACGCCGCCGAACTGGCCGCCGCCCTCGACCCGGCGCTGCCCGTCCAGCCCGGCGGCGGGGCGCTGGCCTCGGAGATGCTCCGCGTCAACCACTACGGCCAGGCGGCCTCGCTGGAGACCGTCCGGGCTTGCCTGACCGGCCTCGCCAAGGCATCCGGGGGCGACGTCGACGCGGCCCTGCAGGCCGCCGAGGCGGCGTGGGCCGCGACCGTCTGAGACACGGAGCGGCCCCGGTCAACAGACCGAGGCCGCTCCTCGTCCAAACGCTCAGTGCCCGCCCGCGTCCACCACCTCGACGCCCCGGATGTTCCGCTCGATCTCCTCCGCCGGCAGCGCCACCGCCAGCGCCCAGTAGTAGACGACCAGCGAGAACACCACCACGACCCCGATGTCCCACCACAGCGGCAGGTTCCCCTGGGCGCCCACGCCGAAGGTGCCCTGCCACGAGACGATCCCCATGCCGACCAGGTAGACCGGCAGCCACTGCCCGGCCTTGAAGTCCATCCGCGGCGCGTTCGGCACCCCCTTCGAGGCGGCGTACGCCGAGTACCCGCCGAGCAACGCGTACCCGATCAGGATCGCCAGCCCGAGGCGCCACAGGGTGTCCCAGCCGGACCAGTAGATGACCAGGCTCGCCACCGCGAAGGCGATCGGCGAGATGATCTCGCCGCCCGGCAGGTGGTACGAGCGCTCCATCCCGGGCAGCCGCTTGCGCAGCACCCCGAAGGCCAGCGGCGCGCCCGCGTACATCAGCACGACGGCCGAGGTGATGAAGCCGACCAGCTTCTGCCAGCTCGGGAACGGCAGGAAGCAGATGACGCCGGCGGCCCAGGCGATGATCAGGCCCAGCCAGGGCACCGAGTTGCGGTCGGTGTACTGGAGGGCGGGCGGCGCGTAGCCGTTGCGGCTGAGGCCGTAGGTGACCCGGGAGCTGGAGGTGATGTAGACCAGGCCGGTGCCGGCGGGCGAGATCACGGCGTCGATGAAGAGGATCGTCGCCAGCCAGCCGAGCCCGATCAAGGTCGCGAGGCCCGCGAACGGGCCGCTGATCCCGGGGTAGTCGAGCTTGGCCCAGCCGCCCGCGAAGGTCTCCGGCGGCAGGGCGCCGATGAAGACCACCTGGAGCAGCACGTAGATGACCGTACCGATCACCACCGAGCCGAGGACGGCCCGGGGGATGTCCCGGCGGGGGTTGCGGCTCTCCCCCGCCCACTGGATGGCCTGCTCGAAGCCGAGCAGCGCGAAGATCACGCCGCTGGTGCTGATCGCCGCGAGCACGCCCTTGGCGCCGTCCGGGGCGAAGCCGTGGACGGAGAAATTGGAGCCGTGGAAGTCTTGGATGCCGAGCGCGAAGATCGCCAGGATCGGGATGGCGACCTTCCACACGGTGGCCACGCTGTTGGTGTGGGCGAGCAGTCGGACGCCGAGGAAGTTGATCGCGACGAACACGCCCATCAGTACGGCCGCGACCACGAACCCGCTGCCGGTCAGCGTCAGGTCCTTGTTGAGGAAGCCGTCCGCCCAGGTCCAGTGCCGGGCGTAGTTGATCATTGCTTGGACTTCGATCGGCGCGATGGTCGCCGCCTGGAGCCAGGTGAACCAGCCGAAGGACATCCCGGCGAAGCCACCGAAGGCGTAGTGGGGGTAGCGGGCCGTGCCGCCGGCGACCGGGAACAGTCCGCCCAGCTCGGCGTGGATCAGCGCCAGCAGGATGATCGCCACCGCGCCGATGCCCCAGGACAGCAGAGCGGCCGGCCCGGCCGCCACGGCCGCCTTCTGTGCCCCGAACAGCCAACCGGAGCCGATGATCGCGCCGACCGAGGCGAAGAGCAGCCCGGCGACGCCGACCTCACGCTTGAGCCCGCTGTGCCCGGTGGGGGGAGATGACGTGGTATCGGATTGGGCCACGGCGCAGCCACCTCTCGAATCGGGGAGAAATCCACCCCGACAGTGCCGCAGCCTCTACCACTCCTCTCCCCCGAAACACCCTCCGACCTGCGCCCTCACCCGAACGGCCGGTACGGGTGAGACCACACGGGCCCGCCCCGAGACCCCTCGGGGCGGGCCCGAAAACCCTTCGCTCAGGCCGCGCCGAATTCCCCGCTGCGCACGGCGGAGACGAAAGCCGACCACTCGTCAGCCGCGAAGACCAAGGAGGGACCCTCGGGGTCATTCGAGTCACGGACGGGAACAGCGTCGAAGGGGACCAAGTTCCCCGCTACCTCCACGCAGTCGCCGCCGTTGCTGCTGTACGAAGACTTGAACCACTGCGGTTCGGCGGTCACGGTAGTTCCCCCTAATCAGACGGTACCGAACTCCCCGCTGCGCACGGCGGAGACGAAGGCCGACCAGGCGTCGGCAGGGAAGACCAGTGAGGGGCCGTGGGGATCCTTGCTGTCCCTTACGGGCACCCGGTCGAGGAGCCCGTCCGCGACCTCAACGCACTGGCCTTCTTGGACGCTGTAGCTGCTCGTGCGCCATGTGGCGCCTGTCAGGTCATCCATCTTCAAAACCTCTCCGAACCTGCCGGATGAACTCTCGGCTCGCTGAGCGGGACAACGCCTCGACTTGCAGTTGATCGTACTCACCAGCCCACTCGGCCAGAACGTCTGGCTCCCGCTCAAGGAAGCCCCTTCGTTGTGTCTCGCCGTACCCCACGATGGTCCTGTTCGGGAGAGTCAGCAAGGTAATTGGAAGCCCGAACGGCCTGTCCTCGCCGAGCGAGAACGGGCTGATCTGCACAACGACCTGAGGCTGAAGGGCCAGCTCCTCAAGGTGTACGAGCTGCTCCAGCATGACCTCTCGGCCACCGATGACTCTGCGCAGGCAGCCCTCGTCTATGACCGCGTGGACCCGGGGCGCCGGATGCTGGCTCAGACGTTGCTGTCGATGCAGCAGCAGCGAGAGTCGTTCTTCAGCCTGCTGTTGAGTTGCCCACCCTCGCCGAACTCGTGCTTCCTGGTAGGCCCTCGCATAGGCAGGGGTCTGGAAGAGGCTCGGAATGATGTTGATTTCGAACAGCCGCAGAGCCACGGCGGCCGCCTCACAGCGCAGGTAGTCACCGAATCCCTCGAACATGACTCTCTGCCCCGACTTGCGCCACTCTCGTTCGAATCGCTCAGGCGCCTCGAATGCAATGTCAAGTCTTCTTGAGAATCGCTGGGTTGGAGGCTTGCGACCAGTTTCAACGGCGGACACATGAACGGCCGAGTATCCAGTGAGCTCCGCCAGGTGGTCCTGCGTCCAGCCCCTCGCCTCTCGTAGCGCGCGAAGCTCCGCGCCGAACTTGGCGGCGGGCGAAGCATCCGGATCAAGTTCCTTGCGATTCATGATCGTTGGAGGCCCTTCCTTCCTGGACAACAGGTTGAAGTGGTCCAGATCCTAGCCCACAGTTGGCACCCCGGGTAGTCATCTCACTACTGAGAGGAGCGGGCCTTGAAGCTGCACAGCACCCCGCCGGCCCCCACGCCCCAGATCCCCACCGTCCCCTTCCAGGTGGTGATCTACCTGGCCAAACCCTCCCCCACCTTCCCCGAGTTGGAGATGCGCAGCTGCGAGGAGTACGCGCTCCTCCACCGCTGGGACGTCACCCTCACCGTCCTGGACGACGAGACCGAGAAGCCCCCGGACCGGCGCCCCCTGCTCCTCGCCGCCTTGAAGACCATCACCGACCGGACCGCCGGCGCGATCCTCACCCCCTCCAGGGCCGCCATCTCCCCCATCGACGGCGAGTTCGACGACTTCGCCGCCGAGGTCGAGAAGGCCGGCGGCTTCCTCCAGGTGGTCCACCGATGAGCGCCCGCTACGGGATCGTCCCCGCCGACGCCCCGACCGGCGCCGACTACCCGGTCTGGGTCATCCACGACCACAGCACCGACCGCCTGGTGAAGGCGCTCCCGCCCCGCCCCGAGCCGCTCCGCTTCTACTCCTACGACCAGGCCGAGCGCTGGGTGCGCGCCAACGAGCAGCCCGAGGTCGCTTGATGACCAGCACACTCTCCCGCAAGCGGTACGAGATCCGCTTGATCGGCTCCCGCAGCCCGCACTTCCTCCTGCTGGAGAGCTGGGGCCTGTGGGACCGCGACCGCCACCGATACCTCCGGGTGCACGGCGCCTCGGACCGGATCAGGCGCTTCTACAGCCGCGCCGCCGCCGAGGCCCATCTCCGCTCCCTGTAGCGCAGTTCAGGACGGGACCTCGGCCAGCTTGCGGAAGTCCCGGGCGCGGGCGGCGAGGCCGCCGGGGTCGATGGCGCCGTCTTCGGCCATCTCGTCGTAGACGCCCCACATGCTGCCGTCGGCCCAATCGCAGACCGCGACCGGGTGGCCTTCGTAGTCGGTGGTGCCGCACTTCATCACGCCGCCCCGCTCGCCGGGGTCGACGTCGTGCAGGTCGGTGAAGGTCACGCCGTTGGAGCGCTGGCGGGCGACCAGGTCGTCGAGTTCCGAGGAGGGCGTGAAGATGTGCTGCTCGCTGACGGTGAGGAAGATCGTCCGCCCGTCCTCGCCACCGAGGTAGGTGGTGGCCGAGACGCCGGAGTCCGAGTTGAGCCTGACGACCTTCGACCGGGAGGCCTTGGGGGCGATCTGGAGCCCGTCGAAGTGGGTCGGCGGGCTGTACTTGTACGCCCCCAGGTTCGCGAAGTTGTCGGCGAAGACGACACCGAAGGCCGCCACGGCGAGAACACCGACAACGGCGGCGCCCAGCCAGAACTTGCGGCGCGAGCGCGGCAGCGGGGCGGCGGGGGTGACGTCGACCAGGAGGTCGGTGGGCTGGGGGTGATCGTTTTCCGGCACCCGCAGATGAGAGCAGGTCTGGACCACCTCGCGCAACGGCTTTCGGCCACCGTCTCCGGCACAGTTCCCGCAGCGTTCACCCGCCCGGCACGCGGAACTCACCGGGGACCGGCAGGCTCCGCCCAGAGCTGAAGTTGGCTAGACAACTTCCCGCCGAGGAGGAGACCGTGACCGAGCAACCGCCGCCGTACTGGCTGCGCGACAACTGCCCCTGCGCCGAGTGCCGGGACCCGCGCAACGGGCAGAAGCTGTTCCAGATCGACGACCTGCCGCCGGACCTCGCCGTCGCCGCGAGCACCGAGCTCGACGGCCACCTGGAGGTGCTCTGGTCCGACGGCCACCGCTCCCGCTACCCGCTCGACTGGCTGGCCGGGGAGGACGGCGGCGACGGCCGCACCGAGCAGGGCAAGCGGCTCTGGGCCGCCGCCGACTTCGCCCGCGGCATCCCCGAGGCCGACTGGGGGACGTACCTCACCGACCCCGCCGAGCAGGCCGCCGTCCTGGCCGCCGTACGGCGCAGCGGCTTCGCCGTCCTGCGCGGGGTGCCCACGGTGGAGGGGCAGGTGCTGCGGGTGGCCGAGAGCTTCGGCTACGTCCGGGTCACCAACTACGGCGAGCTGTTCGACGTCCGGGTCGAGCCGGACCCCAACAACCTCGCGTTCACGAACAAGGCCATCGCCCCGCACACCGACAACCCGTACCGCGACCCGGTGCCGACGCTCCAACTGCTGCACTGCCTGGAGAACTCGGCGACCGGCGGCGACTCCGGCCTGGTGGACGGTTTCAAGGCGGCAGCCCTGCTGAGAGACGAGGCCCCCGAGCACTTCGCGACGCTCACTCGCACCCCCGTCCCCTTCGTCTTCCGCGACCGCCGCACCGAACTGCGCGCCGACCGCCCGCTGATCGACGTGGACCCACTGGGCCGGATCCGCGAGGTCCGGTTCAACAACCGCTCGATCGGCACCCTCCGCAGCGGCAACCGGGACGCCTTCTACACCGCCTACCGCCGCTTCGCCGCGATCACCCTGCGACCGGCCCTCCAGCTCACCTTCCGCCTGGGCCCCGGCGACTGCCTCGTCTTCGACAACACCCGCCTCCTGCACGCCCGTACGGCCTTCCAGCAGGACGGCCACCGGCACCTCCAGGGCTGCTACGCGGACCTCGACTCGCTCTCCTCCACCCTCGCCGTGCTGCACCGCCGCTCCGCCGCCCTGGACGAGCTCGCCGAGCTGTTCGCGGGCGAGGGCGCCGGGGAGTACCTGGGCGAGGCGGTCACCATGGCCGAGCACATGCTGCAGGCCGCGGCCGCCGCCGAGGCCGCCGGGGCGCCCGACCACCTGATCGCCGCAGCGCTGCTGCACGATGTGGGCCACTTCCAAGGTGCGCTGCACGGACGGGATCTGATGGAGGGTCAGGACAACCGGCACAGCCACACCGGCGCCGACTGGCTGACCGGCTGGTTCGGCCCGGAGGTCACCGAGCCGGTCCGGCTGCACGTGGCCGCCAAGCGCTACCTGTGCGCGGTCGAGCCCGGCTACCGGGCGAAGCTCTCCGAGGCCTCCGAGTACACCCTCCAGGTCCAGGGCGGCCCGATGGACCAGGACGAGGCCGCCGCCTTCGCCGAACTCCCGGGCGCCGTCGACGCGGTGGCCGTCCGACGCTGGGACGAGCAGGCGAAGGAGCCGGGCCTGAAGACCCCGGACTTCGAGCACTACCGCCCGCTGCTCGCCGCCCTCATGCGCTGATACGCCGCGAAGAATGCCGAAGACGCCCGGGGGCGAACGCTCAGTCCAGCTCCCGGGCGTGCCGCGAAAGCGCCGACGTGGCCAGCGAGTTGTGCACGCTGAAGGCCACCGTCCCGGGCAGGTAGCGGTCCTGGGACCACTCCACCGGCGTGCCGGTCGGGTCGGTGGTGCGCCGCCGCTCGCGCAGCAGCGGGCCGCCCCGGCGGCAGCCGAGCAGCCGGGCGTCCTCCGCGTTGGCCGCGACGATGTCGATGGTGTGGTCGGCGTCGGTGAACAGGATGCCGTGCTCGCGCAGCACCTCGGTGTGCGAGACCACGTCCGGCGGCAGCTCGGCGACGATCTCGCCGACCCGCGGCGGGTAGATGGTGCGCTCGACCATCACCGGCGTGCCGGAGAGGGTCCGCAGCCGGACGGTCACGTACACCTCGGCGCCGGGCTCCAGGCGCAGTTGCTCGCGCTCGGCGGCGTCGGCCGGTCGGCGCACCAGGGAGTCCAGGATGCCGCCGGGCTCCTCGCCCATCGAGTACGCCCAGTGCGTGAAGCTCAGCAGTTCGCTGAAGCTCTGCACCCGGGCGCCGCCGAGCACCACCCGCCGGGTGCCGCGGCGGGAGGTGACCAGTCCGTCGGAGCGCAGTACGGCGAGCGCCTGGCGGACGGTGCCGCGGGAGACGCCGTACTGCTCGGCCAGCGCGCCCTCGGCGGGCAGCCGGCCGGCCTCGCCGTACGCGCCGGTGGTGATGGCCTCGCGCAGATCGGCGGCCACCTTGCGGTACAGGGCTCCGGCCGCACGCTCGACGGGGCGCCCGGGCTCCACTGCCACGTCAGTCAATTCGTCCCTCCAGGGGCGGTGTCCAGCGCAGCCGTACCGGCACGGACAGCCCGACCTTATCCCGCTGCGCCGTTCGAGCATCGCACCGAACGGATCACGCTCCGATGGCCGGATTCCACCGTTCCCGCAGCCGACCCCGGTTCTGGGCCGTCCGTTCACCTTCCCGTCACCGAACTCCGGGTTACTTACCTCCGTCAGCGAAGTTGGCTAGTCAACTCGGACGGTTCCGAACGGATACCGGACGAACTCGACCAGGACCCTTGACCCACGCCGGACGGACTTGACCCACACCGGACGGATCCGCGCCACGGCCACTCGCACGATCGATCCCCCGATCAGATCCGACACCCCTCCCCTGCAGCACCCCTTTCGCAGTACACCCGATCAGGAGACTGACCCGTGTCCGTGCACCGTGCCCGCTCCGCCGCCTTCGCGGCCGTCCTGACCGCCGCCGCGCTGTCCCTCACCGCCTGCGGTTCCGCCGGCTCGTCGTCCGCCAAGGCCGGCAGCAACGACCTCGCGGGCGGCAAGAGCGCCAAGACCGCCACCTCCGTCGCCGACTTCGGCGGCATGGACGCCCTGGTCGCCGCTGCCAAGAAGGAGGGCAAGCTGCACGTCATCACGCTGCCGCGCGACTGGGCGAACTACGGCAAGCTGATGGACGGCTTCAAGGCGAAGTACGGCATCGACATCGAGGACGAGAACCCGGACGGCTCCAGCCAGGACGAGATCAACGCGATCACCTCCCGCAAGGGCCAGGACCGCGCCCCCGACGTCGTCGACCTGGGTGCCGCGTTCGCCACCTCCGGCGGCAAGCAGGGCCTGTTCGCCCCGTACAAGGTCACCGACTTCGACAAGATCCCGGCCTCCATGAAGGACGCCAACGGTCTGAGCTACAACGACTACGGCGGCTACGTCTCGATCGCCTGCGACGCCAAGAAGGTCTCGGTCTGTCCGAAGACCTTCGCCGACCTGCTGAAGCCCGACTACAAGGGCATGGTCGCGCTCAACGGCAACCCGACCAAGGCGAACGCCGCGTACAGCGCCGTCATGGCCGCCGCCCTGGCCAACGGCGGTTCGCTGGACAACATCCAGCCCGGCATCGACTTCTTCGGCAAGCTGAAGCAGGCCGGGAACTTCAACCCGGTCGAGGTCACCCCGGCGACCATCGAGAAGGGCGAGACCCCGATCAGCGTCGACTGGTCCTACCTGAACGCCGGCTACACCGACAAGTTCAAGGACAAGGGCATCGACTGGCAGGTCAGCATCCCGTCCGACGGCATCTACGCGGGCTTCTACAACCAGGCCATCAACAAGGACGCGCCGCACCCGGCCGCCGCCCGCCTGTGGGAGGAGTACCTCTACAGCGCGGAGGGCCAGAACGGCTACCTGGGCGGCTACGCCACCCCGGCCCTGTTCGACGCCATGAAGGCCGCGGGCACCCTGGACGCGGCCGCCGCCGCCAAGCTCCCGGCCATCGAGAAGCCCTTCACCACCTTTCCGACCGACGACCAGACCACCGCGGCCAAGAAGGTCGTGACGGAGAACTGGGCCAAGGCGATCTCGGGCTGATCTGACTGATGACTACGGCTCCCACCCCGGTGCCCTCCGACGCCTCCGCCGCCCAGAGCGGCGGGGGCGCCCCCGGCCCCGCTACCCCCGCAACGGCCCCGGCCACCGCCACCACGGTGCACGCCGAGGCCCCCCGCCCGACCAAGAGCCCGGCCAAGAGCCGGACCAAGCGCCGGTCCGGCGGCAGCCGCGCCTGGCTCGCCGCCCTCCCCCTGATCCTCTTCTTCGCGATCGGCTTCGGCCTGCCCGCGATCGCGATCGCCATCGGCGCGTTCACCACCTCCACGGACGCCCCCGACGGCGGCGGCACCTTCACCCTGGACAACCTCACCGGCTCGCTCCAGGGCGCGTACTGGACGGCCCTGTGGGGCAGCGTCAAGCTCTCCCTGCTGACCGCGCTGATCGCCACCGTGGTCGGCCTGCCGCTGGCCCAGGCCGTGGCGACCTCCCGGTTCCGCGCCTTCCGCGAGGCCGTGATGTCCGCCTCCGGCGTGCTCGCCAACTTCGGCGGCGTGCCGCTGGCCTTCATGTTCGTCGCCACCCTCGGCAACGCGGGCGAGGTCACCCAGAAGTTCGGCCTGACCAAGCACGGCTGGAACCTCTACACCTTCTCCGGCCTGTCCGTGGTCTACCTGTACTTCCTGGTGCCGCTGATGGTCATCACCATCACCCCGGCCCTGGAGGGCCTCAAGGCCCAGTGGCGCGAGGCCGCGTACAACAACGGCGCCACCGGCGTGCAGTACTGGCGGCACGTGGCGCTGCCCGTCCTGCTGCCCTCGCTGCTCGGCGGCTTCGTGCTGCTGTTCGGCGCCTCCTTCGCCGCGTACGCCACCGCCGAGGCCATGGTGGGCAGTTCGGTGCCGCTGATCTCGATGCAGATCGGCGACGCGCTGTCCGGCAACGTCCTGGTCGGCCAGGGCAATCTCGCCCTCGCGCTCGGCCTCGACATGATCGTGGTCGCCTGCCTGGTGATGGCCGTGTACCTGCCCCTTCAGCGCCGGAGTGCCAAGTGGCTCGCCTGATCAATCGCATCCGTTTCGGCCGCGGCCTGGTCCTGCTGCTCTGCGGGATCTACTTCGCCGTCCCGCTGGTCTCCTCGGTGGTCTTCAGCGTCGACGACCACAAGAACGGCACCAGCTTCCGCGCCTACACCGAGCTGCTGAACGCCCCCGGCTTCAGCGACAGCCTGGTGCTCAGCCTCGAACTGGCCGCCGTCACCGTGGTGGTGCTGCTGCTCCTGCTCGTCCCGGCGGTGCTCGCCGCCCGGCTCGGCGCGCCGAAGCTGCGCCCGGTGATCGAGATCATGTGCTCGATGCCGCTGGTCGTCCCGGTCGTCGCGCTCACCACCGGCATCATCGGCGTGCTGCGCTGGGGCCCGGACTACCTCCAGGACACCCCGCTCTTCCAGACCATCGTGGCGATCCAGGACCCGAACTTCCCGATCGTCCTGATCATCGCCTACGTGCTGATGGCCCTGCCGTTCGCCTACCGGGCCATCGACGCCGGACTGCGCGGCGTGGACGTGGTCACCCTGGTCGAGGCCGCCCGCAACTGCGGCGCCGGCTGGCTGCGCGCGGTGTTCACCGTCGTCCTGCCGAACCTGCGCAGCGCGCTGCTGAACGCCGCCGTCCTCACCGTCGCCCTGGTGCTCGGCGAGTTCACCACCGCCTCCATCCTCGGCTTCTCCCCCTTCTCGGTGTGGATCAACTCCAACGGCAAGAGCGACGGCCAGATGTCCGTCGCGGTGTCGATGCTCAGCCTGCTGATCGTCTGGCTCGTCCTGCTGCTGATGTCCGCCGTCGGCCGCGGCCGCAAGGCCGCCCGGTCCTGAACCACCCCCCGTTCTCCAGGAGTTACCAGCCATGACCACGGCCACCGCCACCGCCTCCCGGGCCGCGACCGCCGCCGGCGGCGCCACCGTCGAGTTCCGCTCGCTGCGCCGCGCGTTCGGCGCCACCACCGCCCTCGACGGCCTGGACCTGACCGTCCAGCCCGGTGAGCTGCTCGCCCTGCTCGGCCCGTCCGGCTGCGGCAAGACCACCGCGCTGCGCATCCTGGCCGGCTTCGAGCAGCACGACTCCGGCGAGGTGCTGGTCGACGGGCAGGACATCACCTCGATCCCCGCCCACAAGCGCGACGCGGGCATGGTGTTCCAGTCGTACAGCCTCTTCCCGCACCTGACCGCGCTGGACAACGTCGCCTTCGGGCTGCGGATGCGCGGCACCGGCAAGGCCGAGCGCCGCAAGCGCGCCCTGGAGCTGCTCGAGCTGGTCGGCCTGCCGCACCGCGCCGAGCACTACCCGCACCAGATGTCCGGCGGCCAGCAGCAGCGCATCGCGCTCGCCCGCGCGCTCGCCCTCCAGCCGCGGGTGCTGCTGCTGGACGAGCCGCTGTCCGCGCTGGACGCCAAGGTCCGCCTCCAGCTGCGCGAGGAGATCCGCCGCCTCCAGCAGGAGCTGGGCATCACCACCCTGTTCGTCACCCACGACCAGGAGGAGGCGCTGTCCATGGCCGACCGGGTCGCCGTGCTGCGGGCCGGGAAGCTGGAGCAGTGCGCCACCCCGTCCGAGCTGTACGGCCGGCCGGCCACCGCCTTCGTCGCCGAGTTCGTCGGCACCATGAGCCGCATCCCGTGCACCCGCACCGCGGAGGGCGTCGAGGTGCTCGGCCGCCGGCACGCGGTGGACGGCACGGCGCCGGCCGACGGCGAGCTGCAGGTGCTGGTCCGCCCGGAGAACGTCATCCTCACCCCGTCCGCGACCGGCCCGGCCCAGGTGGTCACCGCGTCCTTCCTGGGCGCCGTCACCCGGCTCACCGTCCGCCTGGACGACGGCACCGAGGTCAAGGCCGACCTGCCCACCGAGGCCGCCGCCGCCCTGCCGGCCGGCGCGCGCGCCGAGCTCACGCTGCCGGAGCGCCCGGTCCTGGTGGACCGCCGCACCGTCTGAGCAGCCCGTCTGGGATCCTCAGTACCGCCTCTGCACCCACGGAAGAACCACCGAAGGTACCGCCATGCCTGAAGCCGTCCCGTCCATTCCCACGCCCTTGCCCGCCGCCGTCCTCTTCGACATGGACGGCACCCTGGTCGACACCGAGCAGCTGTGGTGGAAGGCCGCCGCCGAACTCGCCGAGGAGCTGGGCCACCCGCTCACCGACCAGGACGCGCCCGAGGTGCTCGGCCAGGCCGTCGAGCACACCGCCGCCCACCTGCACAAGGTCAGCGGCACCGGCCGCCCCGAGGCCGAGCTCGCCGCCGTCCTGGGCGAGTCCTTCGCCGCCAAGGTCGCCGCCGAAACGGTTCCGCGCCCCGGCGCGCTCGACCTGCTCGCGGCCCTGCGCGAGGCCCGGGTGCCCACCGCGCTGGTCTCCGCCTCCCCGCGCCTGGTGGTCGACCTCGTGCTGTCCTCCATCGGCCGCGACTGGTTCGCCGTCACCATGGCCGCCGAGGACACCCCCCGCACCAAGCCCGCGCCGGACCCGTACCTGGCCGCCGCCGAGCGGCTCGGCCTCGACCCGGCCACCTGCGTCGCCGTCGAGGACACCCCCACCGGGGTCGCCTCCGCCGCCGCGGCCGGCTGCGCGGTGCTCGCCGTGCCCTCCACCGCCGTCCCGATGCCCGACGGCGGGCGGATCACCTTGCTGGACAGCCTGGAACGGGCCGACCTCGCACTGCTGGGGAAGCTCAGCACCGCCCCGGCCGTTTGACAGCGACATGCCTTACGTTCTGCTCGCCCTCGCCATCCTGAGCGAGGTCTGCGCCACCAGCTGCCTCAAACTCACCGAGGGGTTCACCCGCCTCTGGCCCAGCCTCGGGGTGGGGGTCGGCTACGCGCTGTCCTTCTACCTGCTCGGCCGCGCGCTCAAGCACATACCCGTCTCGGTCGCCTACGCCGTCTGGTCGGGCGCCGGGACGGCGGCGGTCGCCGGGATAGGCGTGGTCGCCTTCGGCGAGTCGCTGGGGAAGCTGCAGATCCTCGGGATCGCGCTGATCATCGTCGGGGTGGTCGTTCTCAACCTCAAGGGCGGTCACTGATCCTCCGTCAATTCGCCTGGCCCCGGGCCGGGTCGGGGCACCGGTGTTTTCGGCGCCCCGACCCGGCCCGTTCGCTACCGTGTTCCCATGACCGATCCCAGGCCCCACCACTACCGCTTCGCGCACCGCGAACTCGCCCGCCAGCTGCTGGAATTCGGCCCCCAGGTGACCAGCCCCTCGCCCAGCGGCAAGAGCCTGCTGCCCGCCCTCGTCCAACTCTGGGACACCCTCGGCGAAACCCTCCCGCCCGAGGACCGGCTGCCCAGCCACGGCCTCGACTCCCGGCACCTCGAAGTCGAAGGCCACCGCCTGTTACTGGTCACCCTGCCCACCCCGGCCGTCACCCCCGAGGCCTACTTCGCCGCCGCCGTCCTCCCCCAGGGCGCCAAGGCCATCCGCTACCTCACCCTCGAACACGCCGTCAACCCCTTCGACGGCACCCCCGGCACCGTCCTCGGCGAGTGGACCACCCAGAACCACCTCAACCACGGCCAGGGCCCCTCCCCCGTCGCCGACCACTTCGTCACGGCGGTCATCCAGCTCACCGCCCCGAAGAAGCGCGGCTTCTGGCGCCGCTGACCCCGGCAGCCCGCCTTCGAACCGACGGGCCCAACGGCCCTTCCTCCCCCGTCAAAGTCCGGTACGCAGCAGGGCGGTGGCCTCCGACGCGGATCGCCCACGTACCAACCGGCGTTATGCTCGGCGGTCCGACAACCGACGCATCGGGGGAGAAAGTGGCCGATTTCACGGTCAGTCCCGAACTCACCAAGACCCTCACCCCCGCGCAAGGGCAGCCGTGACCGGCACCGAGCCCGACTGGTCCGGCCTCGGCTTCGACCCCGCCCCCGGCGACCCGCCGCCCGAGCGGTGGGACACCGTCCGCAAGGCCTTCGGATGACCGCCACGGCCCGGACCGCCCTGGCCCGGACCGCCACGGCCCGCGTCAGGAGCCCGATCCGGCTGACCGTCGCCCTCGCCCTCGCCGCGCCGCTCTCCATCGCCGGCACGGCCGCCGCCTACGGCTCGTACGGCTGGCCCGCCGGCCTGGCCGTCCTGGCGCTCGGCACCGCCGTCCTGGCCGCGGGACTCGGCCGCCTTACCGACGGCACCCGCGGCTGCCTCACCGCCCTGATCGCCCCGCTCGCACTCCTCATCGCGGCCTCCGCGGCGCACAACGTCCGTGACGACATGGTGCTCGGCGCCGGGCGCACGGTGACCGCCCGCGTCGTCGACGTCGAGCGCACCCCCGGCAACCGCGACCCCTCCTGGGACTACCGCCTGATGACCGCCGACGGCGCCCCCGTCCCCGGCGGCACCCTCAACCAGCGCACCCAGGCCCTGCGGATCGGTGAGCAGGTCACCGTCCGCATCGCCCCCGACGGCACCGCCCGCCCCAAACTCCCCGAGGAGATCGACCTAGGCACCGACCTCTTCTGGGCCGCCGCCGTCCTGCTCGCCTCCTCCACCACGGTCCTGTGGGTCGGCCTCACCTCCCGCCGCACACCCGCCCCCCCAGACGCGTGACCCACCTCACTCCCCCGCGCTGAAACCCCGTCGGGCGGCCCGCCGTCCTGTCCTTCGCGCGTTTCTGATGAACGGACAGTACGGGGGAGCATGCCGTGGGTGATGACTCGGCGAAGGCCGGCGGACCGGAGTTCAAGATCCGGCCGGGGCAGTTGAAGGACGCCGCGCCGACCTTCGAGAACCAGAGCAAGGCGCTCAAGGAGGCGCTCGACAAGCTCAAGCAGAGCCTCACCGACGCGGGCAGCCCGTGGGGCAGCGACAAGCAGGGCAACGAGTTCGCGGCGGCCTACCACACCCCGCACGACCACGTGCTCTCCGCGCTCGACGTCCTGGTCAAGGGCCTGTCCAGCATCGGCGAGGGACTGAACGCCCACGCCGACAACCACACCGGTGCCGACAACCACGCCAAAAAGGGCCTGACGCCATGACCGGCCGCCGCCCCCGGACGGGGCCGGAA
This sequence comes from Kitasatospora sp. NPDC058162, assembly GCF_042884005.1. Taxonomy (NCBI): domain Bacteria; kingdom Bacillati; phylum Actinomycetota; class Actinomycetes; order Kitasatosporales; family Streptomycetaceae; genus Kitasatospora; species Kitasatospora sp. NPDC058162. The sequence goes on along the minus strand of NZ_JBHVUS010000012.1, from coordinate 157,955 downwards.
CGTGGGTGAGTCCACGGCGGCGAAGGCCGTCCGCAAACTCACCGGGATGTGGTGGCCCGACGCCGACTCCGACAAGCTGCGCAAGGTCGCCGACGCGTGGGAGGCGATGGCCACCGCCCTCGACAACGTCACCGTCCCCACCAACCAGGCCGCCGCCGCCATCGTCGCCAACAACCACGGCCCCGCCATCGACGCCTTCGGCACGTTCTGGGGCCAGTACTACGGCGGCAAGGACACCGCGGGCAAGGGCAAGGGCTGGCTGCCCGAGACCGCCGACGCCTGCCGCGCCCTGGCCAAGGCCCTGCGCGAGTTCGCCGACGCGGTCGACAAGGCGATCAAGAAACTGGAGGAGGAGGCCGCGATCGTCGGCGGCACGCTGATCGCCGGCACCGCGCTGGCCTTCTTCACCCTGGGCATCTCCGAGGGCGCCGCCCTCACCGCCTCCGCGGGCATCGTCGCCGCGGCCGCGACCCTGGGCGTGACCGTCTCCGAGACCATCGCCCTGATCGCCGCCACCGTCCTGGTCGGCGCCGCCTTCGGCGCCGTCGAGGCCATCACCGTCGACCTCGCCGTCGCCCAGCCCATCCGCGTCGAGTTCTTCGACGACGGCGGCTACAGCCTCCAGGAGGCCATCGACTCCGGCAAGACCGGCGAACTCATGGGCGCCGCCGGCGGCGGCCTCGGCGCCGGCGGCCGCGCCGTCGCCAACGCCGCCGAACGCGCCGAGAGCGCCTCCGTCGCCCTCGCCGGCCTCGCCAAGGTCGCGAACGCCGCCGACACCCTCCCCGGCCGCATGGTCACCGGCGCCGGCCTCAGCTACGGCTACGACGCCGCCTTCAAGACCGGCCCGGTCATGCCCCTCGACCTCATCCTCGGCGCCGTCGGCGCCGCGGCCGCCCCGGGAAGCGGCCCCCCGAAGCGCCGCCCCAGCTTCAGCGGGGCCGAGGCGAACGGCTTTTCCCGCAAGCCGGATGGCGCTCCCGAACCGTGGGTGTCCGAGTCCGGATCACCATATGTACACGATCCGAACAGCAGTGAGCCCATCAACATCAAGGCCGTGAAGATGTATGAGGACTACCGCGCCAGAACCGACGACGTTGCAGAGGTGGCGACGGAGACAAAAATCGACCCTCGAATCGTCGACGTCGCAAAGAACAATCTCATGGTGAACCGCCATGACGTTCAGGTCGGCCCCGGCGAGGAAAACGTCATGAAGGACGTCTACTTTGAACCCGAGTGGGAGATCGCGCGGCGCTGGAACGCCGCCGTGAAAGGAATCCCAGGACCGAGCGATACCATCGACATCCTTCGCACTGTCATAGCCCACGAGTACGTGGAGGCCAAGCTCTTCGAAGCCGGGCTTCCGTACCTGCCCAGCCACCCCGACTGCTGGGAGGACGGCGGCAGGCCGATCCCCCACCCCGAACATTTCAGCGCCCACCAAATGGCACCCAATAGCTTCAATAAGCTTGACTTCTCAAGTGATACCATAGTCAGCTCGCTCTGGATCTGGAGGAAGTACGGCATCGAGGTTCCGCCCGTTCCGATTGCCGACGACCTCTCGAATCTCGACGTTCTGGTCGACGCAATCAAATCCCACATTCGCGCGAAAGGTCACGACCTCAAGTGAGTTCCGATGCCGTGCTGTCAATGGTTGGTCGTCTCAAGGCCATCAGCTGGAGGTCGCCTGCCGAGGCCATGGAGAAGAGCTATTCACGCGCCGCGCTGATGGAGGAGTACTTCCGGCGGGCTGCGCTCTGGCTCGACGCCTACGGAGATACCAAGTACTGGCCCTTCTTGGACCTCGCCGCCATCGTGGACCCCGCCGTCCGCGCCGAGCCGGCGGTGATCGCGGACATCGAGAACTTCATCGATGACGCCTCCGGCTCGTCCTACGCCATGGACAGCGGCGCGGCCGCCGTCCAGTGGGCAGCCCTGACCAGCACGCCCGGGGTGCAACTGCGCCCGCTGCCCGACCCGTTCGAGCCCCTGCTCCGGCTCTACGAGCGCGGCGGCGCCGGCTTCCGCCTCACCAACGGCTTCATCGACTTCGGCATGATCATGGTCCCGCGTGGCAACTGGCGCATGCACCTGTCCCCGACCCCCGTTGTCGAGCTGAACGACGAAGCCCTCGACTCGCTGGACGAGCGCAAGTGGGCCGAGTTCAACGCACTGGCAGATGGCAGCAACCAGTCGACCGACCACAGCTGACCAGCCCCTTCGGGAAGGGGCCTACACGGCATGAGCACGGCAATGTTGGACCGCTTGGCCGCCATCAGGTGGACCAACATGCAGGGCCACAACGCGCACGTGGCCTCCATGTCCCGACTGATGATCGAGTACCTCCGCCGGGCCTCACTCTGGGCCGAGATGCTGGGTGGTCCGCCGAAGTGGCCGAGCTTCGACATTGCCGGGGCCCTCGCCCCGGAAGTCCAGCCGGAGCCCGCGACCGCCCTCGACCTCGCCGCGCTGGACGCCCTGGACCACGAGTGACACTGGCCCGCAACAACCCGAGGTGCCGACCACGGCGTTCTGCAAGGCCTTCGTGGGCGGCTCCGGCCGGGCCGGAGCCGCCCACGCCCCGAACTAGCCGAGTTCGCCGGCCCTGATGCCCGCAACGAGGCTCTGCCGGGCCTCCGGGGTGAACTGTCGGTTCGGGCCACTCTTGTCCTTCGAGTCGCGGATCGCGATCCCGAGCACGCGGCGCCGTCATCGACGAGCTTGGCGTGGCAGGAGACGTACCCACCAGCGCTCACGCCGATCGACATCGGCTTCGGCTTCAGCCTGACCGCTGCGAGACCCACTCTCCGGCGCGCCGCTCGTCACGGTCGGCAGCTCCGGCGCCGACTGCCTCAGCAGCCTGAAAGGGACGCCCATGAGCAGTCCCACCAACGGAAGTGTCAGGGTGTCGGCACCGTCGATTCCGCTCGACTGCAGTGCCTTCAGCACCAGAACGCCCACCGTCAGCGACACCGCCCCGGCCGCGATGGTCCGCCGTACGTCGTTCCTCTCGCGGTAGCCCTGCGCCGCCTCTGCGGCCTCATCCTCACTGACCAGCGCGAGCGGCCGCCCTTCGATGACCGCCGCCATCGTGTGTGCGACGTGGTGGTCCAGGAACAGCACTTGTGCAGAATCTCGAAGGGCATCCCGGGCAGCGGAATCGATCTTCCCCGCCATGGCGACGGCATGCCCGAAGTACTCCCGGCGCGCCGCCGCACTGCGGTAGGGGCCGAACCGGCCGTACGAAAGGAGCGCCCGGTTCAGTGCGGCAACCGCCCGATGCAACTCCCCCTCGCTGGCCGGGCCGGGCTCATCCTCGTGCTGCCGGGAAGCCGCGAACACATCCGCCGCCGCGGAAGCCATGAGTCCCACGACATGCCCTCGGCGCAGCGCCAGGGAGTCGAGGCGGAGGAAGACCTGTGTCACGGCGAAAAGGATCGCCACCGGGGCGAACACCCACTCCCAGGCAACCGGGTTGCCGATCGCGTGAACCGTCACGAGCGCCCCACCCGCCAAGGCCGGGAAGACGATCAACATCGTCGGCGCCGTCGCCCAGAACTGCCCTCTCTTGGCGAGTTCCCAGGCCACGAGCTCGTCCCGAAGTCGCTTCAGGGAGGCGATTTCCTTGGACAGAGTGCCCGCCTCGCTCATCCCCCGATCCAACTGACTGCAGCCCGCGGCTGCTCTCGCGACGGCTCTTGCCTTCGCCCTCGAGGAGCGCCCGAGGATCCGGCCGGCCCGGCGGCTGCCCAGCGCCGCGAGCCTCGCTTCAAGAGCTGTCAGGAGCAGGAGCACGGGGATCCCCCCGCCGATCAGCCAGGGGTGGATCTGAAGGTACAGCCGAACCATCATCGCCTCCGCGATCGAGAAGCAGCCCGAGTTCACGGACACCACCCGGCATGCTGCCGAGCACCGCTGACATGCGGTACTTCCCGATGCCTCCGTAGGAGCGGCCGGCACCCCGCCCGGAGGCCGTCCGGATCCGGGCGTACGCTTCCACCCCGTCACACCGAGGAGCGGGGGAAGCCGTGGCAGGACCGAGCAGCAGACGCGGGGCCATCGCGTTGACGGCCGCGCTGGTGGCCGCGGTGCCGGCCGGGACGGTCGGGCTGGTGGCGGTGAGCACGTACGTGGGGTTCGGCGCGGCGACGCTGCTCGGGCTGGCGATCGGGGTGGCCTGGGTCGTGGGCATGGTCCGGCTGCTCGGGGCGGGGGCGGGCTGCTGGCTGGCGGCCTTCGGCGCGCTCCTGTGGCTGATGACGCTGGGGGCGGTGGCCTCCGCCCGGGACGCGGTGATCCTCAGCACCTCCGGGGTGACCGCCACCGCCCGGGTCACGGCGGCGTTCGACCATCCGCAGGGCAAGCGGCCGGACTCGACCTACGACCTCGCGGACGAGCACGGCGTGCCGATCCCGAACGGCATGGTGGCCGCGGGCCTGCGCTCGCACGTGGTCGGCGACCGGCTCACCGTCCGCTACGACCCGAGGGGCGTCGCGGAGGCGCGCCTGCCGGAGAACGTCGACTCCCCCAGGGACGCGGCCATCGCCCTCGGCCTCGAAGCCGCGCTGATGGCCGCGACCGTCGGCCTCGGCGTATCGGTGGTCCGCAACGGCCGCCCGCGCCGGGTGCCGTACCGCCGCGGGCTCGTGATCGGCGGGGGCCCCCGCGACGCCACCCGCTGAGCTACTCCCGCAGCACCCGCGCCCGCAGGTAGTTGCGCCGCCCGAAGTTGGGCTCGTCGACCGCCGTGAGCTCCTCGACCTGGAACCGGTACAGCGCCGCCGCCCCGCCCCCGGTGAGGTACTGCCGCCGGACGTCCTCGTCCTGCGCGAAGGCCGGGTACCGCCCCTGGTAGGCCGCCAACGCGGCCTCCGCCTGCCGCCCCCAGGCCTCGCTCGCGCTGCCGGTCAGCTGGAGCCCGCGCAGCTGCTCGCCGAAGACGGGCGGCGGCAGGAAGACGGTGGCGGCGGCGCGGGCCTCCTCGGCGAGGTGGTGGCTGTGCCGGGTGGAGCGCTCGCTGACGAAGTACAGGACGAGGTCCTCGTCGTAGGCGAAGAAGGCGAGGTTGGCGTGCGGCCCGTGTTCGTGGCCGGCGGTGGCGAGGGTGAGCACCATGGCCTCGGCGAGCAGCCCTTCGACGCCCTTGTGCAGCAGGTCGCCCGGCCAGTCCCCCTGCGTGATGTCGAGTCGGTACGGCATTCGGCACTCCCTCCGCTGGCACGCCCGGTGCCTTCGCGCCCCGAGCACGACTGAGCCGGGCGGCCGCCCCCGTCGGGGGCCACACGCCCGGCTCACATGCTCCACCCGCCGTCCGAAACCGGACAAGGGCGGTGCGGATTACGAAATCAGTACTGCCGTGCCCGGTGCGAGGCGTACCCGCGGGCCACCACCGGCGGCTCGCCGGGGCCGAGCAGCGGGCGCAGCGCGCCCGACCGCATCTTGTCGACCAGCGGCCCGCAGCGTCCGGCCAGCGGCGCGAGCGCCAGGGCGACCAGGGTGCCGACGAGGGCGCCGACCGCCACGTCGTGCGGGTAGTGCACGCCGACCCAGACCCGGGACGCGGCCATCAGGGCCGCGAAGACGGTGGCGACGAGGCCGAGCCGGCGGCTGACGAACCAGAGCGAGATCGCGGCGGCGAAGGCGATCACCGAGTGGTTGCTGGGGAAGGACCAGTCACCGGCGGTCGGGCAGGTCTCCAGCGCGATGCTGCCCTTGATCTGCGCGCACGGCCGGAGTTCCTCGACCATGCCCTTGAGCACCGAGTTGATGCCGTACGCGACGACCACGATCACCGGGGAGGCGAGCACCTTGGCCATCACGGTGGAGTCGGCGCCGCGCGCCCGCCACCAGGCGTACAGCATGAACAGCGCGAACAGCCCGAGGCCGATCGCGGACCAGACCTTGATCACGTCGTCCAGCCAGTGCGGGGCCGACTGCGCCCACTTGTTCACCTGGGTGTACAGACCGCCGTCGATGCCACTGCCGTCGTACACGGCGAGAGCCCGAGAGGACATCACACGTCACCTCCGTGACGGCGCGCCTTACGGGCGCGGAACAGTTCGAGAACAATGGGGAGCACGGAGACAACTACTACCAGACCGATGATCGGCAGCAGATACTGGTCGATCCCGGGAATCGAGGAGCCGAGCCCGTACCCGGCCAGCACCACGCCGACGGTCCAGACCGCGCCGCCCGCGACCTGCCAGAAGGTGAACGAGCGGACCGGCACTTCGAGTACGCCGCAGAGCGGGTTCAGCACCGTACGGACCACCGGGATGAACCGGGCCAGCACGATCGCCTTGCCGTGCCCGTACTTGGCCAGCAGTTCCTCGGCCCGCGCCGCGCCCTCCAGCAGGCTCTTGCGCTTGGTGCGGCTCAGCAGTGCCCGGCCGCCGCGCCGGCCGATCAGGTAGCCGACCTGGGCTCCCGCCAGCGCGCCGACCAGGGCGGCGGGCAGCACCTGCCACAGGTGCAGCTGCGGGCCCTTGGTGGCGCCGGGCACGCAGAGCAGGCCCGCGGTGAACAGCAGCGAGTCGCCGGGCAGGAAGAAGCCCACCAGCAGGCCGGTCTCGGCGAACAGCACCACGGCGATGCCGAACGCGCCGAAGGCGGCGAGCAGCGAGGAGGCGTCCAGCGGGTTCACGGCGAGGTGGGTACCCACCGCGAGGTGAACGGCCGGATCGGCGGGGAACTGGAGCAAGGCTGGCGGACCTCCCGTACGTTGGGGGGCGGTCGCGCGAAACCACGGCGGACCCGCCCAGGACCGTCTACAGTGACGTAGACGGTCTACAAGACTGTAGACGATAACTGGAGGAAGCGCCGCCATGTCCGACGTACCGTCCGCCCGCCGGCCCGCCGGGGAGCTGGAGTCCGAGGTGCTGGCCGCCCTGTGGTCGGCCCGGCAGCCGATGACCCCGCAGGACGTCCAGACGGCGCTCGGCGGGGACCTCGCCCGCACCACCATCGCGACGATCCTGGCCCGGCTGCACGACAAGGGGACGGTCGAGCGCACCCGGGCCGGCCGCGCCTACGCCTACACCCCGACCGTCCAGGACACCGCGGGCCTCGCCGCCCGCCGGATGCACACCGAGCTCGGCCGCGAGGCCGACCGCTCCACCGTGCTCGCCCGCTTCGTCTCCGACCTCTCCGCCGAGGACGAGCAGCTGCTGCGCGACCTGCTCGGCGACGGCGACGGCAGCGGCGGCAGCAACGGCCACGGCACCGGCCACGGCACCGGCACCGTCAGCGGCGGCACCGGATCGGTGGGCGGGCCGGGATCGGCGGGCGCACCGTGATGATCGCCGTCTGGGCGCCGCTGCTGCTGCCCTTCCTGGCCGTCCCGCTCGCCCGCCGGCTCGCCGAGGCGCTGGCGCCCCGGGCCGCCGCCTGGCTGCTGGCCGGCACCGCCACCGTCCTGGCCGGCGGCACCCTCTGCTCGCTCGGGCTGCTCGCCGCCGCCGGACTGCTCCAGCTGCCCCCGGTCGCCGCCCTCGGCCACCTCTCGCTGCCCTGGCTCACCGCCGCCGCGCCCAGCGCCCCGCTCGCGGCCGCGGTGGCCGGCCTCGCCCTGGCCGCGCTCGCCGCGCTGGCGGTGCGGACGGCCCGCCGCCGACGCCTGGAACTGCGCACCGCCCGGGCCGCACTGCCCGTCCCGGGCCTGCCTTGCGGCGCCGAGGCTAACAGCGCCGAGTCAAACCGCGCCGGGACGAACGGCGACCAGCATCCGGACATGCGCCCCCGGCGCGCCCCGATGCGCCCGGCGCGCGCCGCGCGGGGGCCGCAGGACGCCGTCCGGCAGGCCCTGGCCCGGCTCCGGCACCCCGCCGACCACCCGCTCACCGTGCTGGACGACGAGCGCGCCGACGCCTTCGCCCTCCCCGGCCGCCTGGGCCGCCCTGGTCGGGAGGGCGAGCCCGGCCGGATCGTGGTCACCTCCGGGATGCTGCGCGCCCTCGACGGGCCCGAGCGCTCCGCCCTGCTCGCCCACGAACGCGCCCACCTGACCGGTCGGCACCACGTCTTCCTCGCCCTCGCCGAGCACGCCGCCGACCTCCACCCGGCGCTCCGCCGACTGCGCGCGCCCCTCGGGTACCACCTGGAGCGCTGGGCCGACGAGGTGGCCGCCGCCCGGGTCGGCGACCGCACCGTGACCGCCCGCGCGGTCGGCCGGGCCGCCCTCGCCGCGAGCCGTTCACCCTGGCCGGCCCGCCCCCGGCTGGTCGCCGCCGCCCACTCCGGCCCGGTCCCGCGCCGGGTCGCCGCCCTCCTCCAGCCCCGCCCCTCGACCACCCCGGCCACCCGGCTGCGGGCCGTCGCCCTGGCCCTGGCCGCCTGCCTGGCCCTGACCACCGGCGCCACCCTGGAGGCCACCGCCGACCTCCACCACACGGTCGAGGCCGCCCAGCACGAACCCGGCACGGAGCGCTAGCCGCCCGCGCCCGGAGCCCGGCAGGGGCCCCGGCCGGCCACGGCCCGGGGCCCTCGGCCGGTCACGGCAAGGGGCACGGCACGGAGCACCGCAAGGGGCACGGCAAGGCCCCTCGGCCGGTCACCTCAAGGCCCCTCGCCGCGCCACGGCACGGCCCCCGATCGGTCCCGGCACGAAGCCCCGCACCACCTCGGAGCCGTTTCCGTACCGACCGGTATCCGGACTTGGCAGACCCCATCCCCACACGCCCATCGCCCCCGTACGCTTTCGTCAGCGCGTCGACCCCGGCGCGGCCTCGAACGGCGGCGAGGAGCAACGCGAGTGCGGCAGACCGGACGGCAGTCCCGACGACCAGAGCGCCGCACCCCGCCGACCGCGGCGGAGCTGGCCAAGGTCCACGAGCGCACCCTCGCCGACGCCGCCGCCCGCGAACTCGCCCTCCCCGAGCCCGGCGCCCCCGGCACGCCGGGCCGGCTCGAACCCCGCCCCGAGATCGGCGACTCCTGGGCCCGGCTGCGCCGCCTCGGCCTCGACCCCGACGCCGGCGCCGCCTCCGTGCTGCTCGGCCCCGCCGAACTGGAGCAGCGCCGCCGGGCCAGCGGGCTCGACAACGTCATGCCGGTGCTGCGCGACACCCTGCTCGAACCGGTCGGCCAGGCGCCGCTGATCCTCGCCATCGCCGACGCCGAGGGCCACGTGCTCTGGCAGGAGGGCGAGCGGGGCCTGCGCCGCAGCGCCGACCGGATCGGCTTCGTCACGGGCGCCCGCTGGATCGAGGAGACCGTCGGCACCAACGGCATCGGCGTCGCGCTGCGCGCCCAGCGCCCGATGCACGTCCACTCCGCCGAGCACTACCTGCGCAGCCACCACACCTGGACCTGCGTGGCCGCGCCCGTGCACGACCCGGCCACCGGCCTGCTGGTCGGCGCCATCAACCTCAGCGGCCCGGCCCACAACGTCCGTCCGTACCTGCTCCAGCTCACCGCCACCGCCGCCCGGCTCGCCGAGACCGAGCTGCGCGCCCACCGCCTGGAGGCGCTGAACCAGCTGCGCACCCTGGCCGCCCCGCTGCTCGCCCGGGTCGGCGGACCGGCCCTGGTGGTGGACGCGGCCGGCTGGACCGCCGCCTCGGCCGGGCTGCCGCCGCGCGGCCGGCTGCGCATCCCCAGCGAGGGCTGGGCGCCGGCTGCCGTGCACTGGGTGCCGGGCCTGGGCGAGTGCGTGCTGGAGCCGCTCGCGGACGGCTGGCTGGTGCGGCCCGTCCGCCCGCCCGAGGCGGACGGCTCCGGCACGGTGACCGCCGAACGGGCCGAGGGCGCCCGGCTCCGGCTCGACCTGCGCCGGCCGGACCGTCCCGAACTGTCCGTCCGGGGCGCCGCCGACAGCTGGTCGCACCCGGTCAGCCCGCGCCACGCCGAACTGCTGCTGCTGCTCGCCACCGCCCGCGAGGGCAGCACCGCGGCCCAGTTGGCCGAGGCGCTGTTCGGCGACGCGGGGCGGACGGTCACGGTCCGCGCCGAACTGTCCCGGCTGCGCCGCTACCTGGGCGGCCTGCTGGCCCACCGGCCGTACCGCTTCGCCGACTCGGTGGTGGTCACGGTGGAGGGGCCGGCGGATCCGTTCGACCTGCTGCCCGCCTCCACCGCGCCCGCGGTACGGCGGCTGCGGACGGACCTGGTGGCGGGCCTGGTCCGGCTGCCCGGTGCGGCGGCACCCGTGCCGTCACCGCGCCACGGCGGGGGCCCGCCGGTCTCGGGCCCGCCGGTCGCGGGCGGCCCGGTCGCGGGCGCGCCGACCTCGGCCGGATAGGCCGCGAACGGCGGCTCCGGCCCTCAGCCGCCCGCGAGCAGCGCGGCCAACTGGGCGTCGGTGGGCCCGCAGTCGCGCTCGGCCTCGACCGAGACCAGCGCGTAGGTGCGGTCCAGCCAGGCCTGTACCCGGGGCTTGGAGGCCTCCAGCAGGGCGCTGCCGTGCGGGGATTCGAGCGCCAGGTGCAGCGTCGAGCCGTGGCAGGGGCAGTAGGCAGGCCACAGCTTGACGTCGCCCTGGCCGCTCAGCGTCTGCAGTCCGTCGCGCAGCAGGTCGCGGGAGAACACCCAGTCCGCCTCGTCCGGACGCCCCAGGTGGAAGGTCAGCAGCACCTCGTAGGGACGTGCGGCCTCGAAGCGGAACCGGGTGCGCACCTCGCCGATCACTTCGTCGCCCAGCGAGATCCGCAGCGTCAGCACCTCCTCCACCGCCGCCGGAGCGGCGGTGGAGCCGCCCCCATCGCCGCCCGTGGGGGTGGCGGCGAGGGGGGCACTGGAGGCTGCGGACAGCGGGTCGGGCGGCATGACGGTCTCTCCGGGAACGGCGCGGGATGCCATCAGCCTGCGCCACCCGCGGCCGGGCGGGCAAGGGTTGCAAGGGGGTTGCAATAACCCCTCTCCGGGCCGACCACCCCTTACCAGGAATATCAGACGGACCGTCAACTTCCGCTCATCGAACGGATGTCCGGAAAATGGAGGGATTCTGTCCGCCGTCCGGCCACCCGCTGGTACGCTCTCCCCCTCCCGACGCGGGCCCGCGGCGGGACCGGTCCGGGGCGGCCGGATCCGGGCCCGGTGGCACTGCGTGGGAGAATGCGGCGACGCGACGGCGGCTTCGGGGAGGGAGGGGTCCGGTGGCTGTGCGTGGGGACACCACGCGGGACGTGCAGCACGAACCCGCACGGCAGGGTCGACACGGTCGGCCGCGCCCGTTCGGCGGCCGGCTCCGGCTGCCCACCCTGCGCTTCTCCGGCGCCGCGATGGCGATGTCCACCGTGGTCGGCATCAGCATCGCCACCACCCTCCTGCTGAACGAGCAGCAGGGCATCGGCCGTCGGGCCGGCGTGGCCCGGGTCGGCACCACCCCGCCGCCCAGCCCGAGCGGCACCGACCAGGCCGAGGCCGCCTCCGAGCGCACCACGGACACTCCCCCGCCCTCCGGCCGTCCGCACGAGCCGAAGCCCTCAGGGCACCCCTCCTCGCACCCGTCCGCTCCGGCCAACGCCGCGGCCACGCCGCCCTCCGGCCTGCGCGCCGGGACGGCCGCCCCGGTCACGCCGTCGACGGGCGGTCAGGCCTCCGCCGGGCACGACCCGCACCCCTCGACCAGCACCCCGGCGGACGGGGCCTCCCCCTCCACCCAGCCGCCCACGTCCGCCGACCCGGCCACGCCCGGCACCGGACAGCCGGGTACGGGACAGCCGGGCACCGGGCAGCCGGACGCGGGGACGGCCGATGCCGGGCAGTCCCCGCACCCGCCCACGCTCCACCCGCCCGCACTCCAGCCGGCCGGGCCGGGCCGCCCCGGCGCCGCCCTCCCCGGCCCGAGCCGCCCGCTGCCGCCACCCCTCACCGTCCCGGGCCCGAACACGGGCTCCGGACCGGACGGTTCCGGCACCGACGCCGCCACCGGCGGAGCCACCCCCGGCGCCTTCGGCAACACCGACGCCGCCGACTCCGCCGACCCGGAGGCCGACCAGGCCCTGGCCGGCACCGGCCTGACCACCGCCGTCGGCCGGGACGGCCTCCGGCACGCGCTCCACCTCACCGTGGCCGAGCCGGTCACCGCACTACAGGCCGAATTCCGGCTCGCCCCGGGCGAGTTGGCCTCCGCCACCGGCACCGCCTGGACCAACCTGCCGGGCGCCGTGGTGACCACCCAGCAGGAGCGCGGCACCCTGGTCTACCGCTTCACCACCCCGCCCGGCACCGACGTCGAGCCCGGCCGCTACGGCTTCGTGGTGCGCGGCACCCGCCCGGCCGAGCCACACGGCCCGCTGCGCAAGCCGGCCCCGCAGGAGAGCTGGAACGCCGCGGCCTTCGGCATCGACCACCCCCGGGCGGTCGCCGCACTCGGCGGCTTCGGCCCGTCGGCGGCGCAGTCGGCACCGCAGTCGGCACCGCAGGCCGTCCAGCAGCCCGTCCAGCAGTCAGCGCCGCGACCCGCCCAGCGCGTCGCACCCCAGGCCGTCCCGCCGTCGGCGCCCCGCACCCGCTGACCTCCCCTCGGCCGGTCCGATCGTCCGACGATCGGCCGGCTCCCGGGCTCATCCCCGTACCCCCGTTCGTTACTGTGAGCAGCACCCGGCCCGGCGGCCCCACCGGCCCCGGCCCGGGCCGTCGTTCCGCACCCGAGGAGGAGTCCTTGTCCACCGTCCTGACCCAAGGCGGCAACGCACCGCTGACCGCCGCGCGGGTGACCGTCGAGGTCACCGCGCCCAAGGCGCTGGACGTCTCCGGCCTGCTGCTGACCGACGCCGGCAAGGTCCGCTCGGACGCCGACTTCGTCTTCTTCAACGCCCCGCACGGCCCGGGCGTCAGCCTCCGCCCGGCCTCCGCCGGAGCACCGGACGCGATCACCGTCGACACCCTGAGCGTCCCCGCCGACATCAGCAAGGTCGTGGTCACCGCCAGCCCGGCCGACCAGTCCGCGACCTTCGCCGGGATCGAGCCCACCGCCACCGTCCGGGACGCCGACACCGGCGCCGTGCTGGTCACCTTCACCCCGCCCCGGCTGGGCCTGGAGACCGCGCTGATCGTGGTCGAGGTCTACCGGCGCAACGGGGTCTGGAAGGTGCGCGCGGTCGGCCAGGGCTACGCCGACGGCCTGGCGGGCATCGCCACCGACTTCGGCGTCACGGTCGACGACTCCCCGACCCCGCCCCCGGCCGCGCAGCCGAGCGCACCGACCGTCCAGATGCACTCCCCGGCCGCCCCGCCGCTGCCTCCCGTACCGCCGGTCCCGCCGGTTCCGCCCGTGCCCCCGGTCCCGCCGGTCCCGCCGGTCCCCGCGCTCGACCCCCGGATCGCCCTGGCCACCGTCCCGTCCATGCCCGCCGCGCCCCCGGAGCCCCCGGCACCGGTCCCCGCCCCCGCTGCCACCCCCGCCGACCGCCCCAAGGTCACCCTGGACAAGGGTCGGGTCAGCCTGGTCAAGGGCAGCTCCGTCTCCCTGGTGAAAAACGGCCGCCCCTTCCTCTCCTCCGTCCGGATGGCCCTCGGCTGGGAGTCCGCCGCCCGCGGCCGCGACATCGACCTGGACGCCTCCTGCCTCGCCTTCGACGCCAAGCACCAGCGCCTGGAGACGGCCTGGTTCATGAAGCTGACCATCTTCAACGGCGCGATCGCCCACTCCGGTGACAACCTGGTCGGCGGCGACGGCGGCGACGACGAGGCGATCACCGTCCACCTGGACGGCCTGCCGGCCGAGGTCCACGCGCTGGTGTTCGTGGTCAACTCCTTCTCCGGCCAGAAGTTCACCGAGCTGCGGAACGCCTACTGCCGCCTGGTGGACGCGCGCACCGAGGAGGAGCTGGTCCGCTTCGACCTCACCCAGTCCGAGCCGCGCACCGGCGTGGTGATGTGCAAGCTGGTCCGCCGCCCCACCGGCGAGTGGGAGATGACGGCGCTCGGCGAGTTCGTCGACGGCAAGACCGCCCGGGCGATGATCGAGCCCTCCGCCGCCCTCCTCTGATCCTGAACGTCTGAGCCCGACCGCCTGATCCCGACCGCCTGATCCCGACCGACTGACTCCGAACGTCAAAGCCACGCCCGCGAATTCACCCTCCTGAGGCATCAAGTCGTCCACGGATCGACTCGATTGACTCTCCGGGGGGTGAATCGCGCTCTCCCTCGCAGTCCTGCACCCGCAACACCGTGCACCCGTGGAGGAGAGACCGTGCCCCGCTTCCCGTCCCGCCTCGCCGTCGCCGGCACCGCCGTGGCCCTCACCCTCGGCCTGATCACCCCCACCGCCGCCCACGCCGCCGCCAAGCCCGCCGTCCGCGCCACCGCGCTGGAGTGGGTCGCCCTCGGCGACTCGTACACCGCGGGCATCATCGAGGCCACCGGCGAGCTGACCGCACCCCAGGACGGCTGCGCCCGCACCACCGGCTCCTACCCCGAGCTCCTCCGCCGCGACCTCGGCTCCCTGGTCGACCTCCACAACGTCAGTTGCAGCGGCGCCGCCACCCCGGACGTCTACGCGAACAAGCAGAGCCCGCTCGGCCGCCCGCTCCCGCCGCTCGGCACCGACCCCAACGCCCCCTACCCGCCCGTCCCGCCGCAGATCGACGCCGTCACCCCGGACACCGAACTGATCACCGTGGGCATCGGCGGCAACGACCTCGGCTTCGGCCAGATCCTCAAGGACTGCGTCGAGCTCGGTGCCACCAACTTCGGCCAGGGCACGCCCTGCAAGGACAAGTACGACGCCCAACTGCCCGGCCGGTTCGACCAGCTGCGCGCGGACCACAACCGGATGCTCGACGCGCTGCACGTCAAGGCCCCGTTCGCCAGGCTCGTCAGTGTCGGCTACCCGCACCTCATCCCCGAGGACGCGACCCTCTGCAAGTACGGAGACCTGCTCCAGTTCGCCACCTTCACCACCGGGGACCTCGCCTGGGCCCGCTCCGGCATCCTGGAGCCGCTCAACGCGCTCATCGCGCACGACACCACCGCCCACGGCGACACCTTCGTGAACCTCTACTCCTCCACCGAGGGCCACAGCGCCTGCGACACCGACCACTGGCTGGACGGCGTGCTGACCAGCATCGTCCCGCTCAAGTACGCGCTGGTGCACCCGAACGCCAAGGGCCAGGCCCACGCCGCCGCCCGGCTCGAGGACGCCCTCCGGGGCGACTGACCGACCGCACCGCACCCGGCGAGCGGGCGGGCAGGCGCCGAAATCCCGTTGCCCCGCCCGCCGCCCGGTGCTCCAATCCCCCCGTGCCCCCGCTCCTCACCACCGACCGCCTGGTCCTGCGCCGCTTCACCCCCGCGGACGCCGACGACCTCGCCACCCTGCACGCGAACCCGGCCGTGATGCGTTTCATCGACGACGGCTGGGCGGCCCGGCCCGAGACCGTCTTCGCCGAGACCCTCCCGGCGATCCTCCGCAGCTACGCCCAACTCCCGCCCGGCCACGGCTGGTTCGTCATCGCCACCCGCTCCGACGGCGACTTCCTCGGCTGGGTCTCACTGCGCCCCGCGAACAGCCCCGGCCTGAGCGAGTACACCGGCAGCGAGCTCGGCTACCGGCTCCGGCCCACCGCCTGGGGCCAGGGCTACGCCACCGAGGCGGTGCGGGCCCTCGTCCGGCACGCCTTCGACGAGCTGGGCGCGCCCAGGGTGGTCGCCACCACCATGGCCGTCCACACCGCCTCGCGCCGGGTCCTGGCGAAGGCCGGGCTCCGGTACGTCCGCACCTTCACCACGGACTGGCCCGACCCGATCCCCGGCTCCGAGCACGGCGACGTCGAGTACGCCCTCACCCGTGCGGACCTGGCCGCGGAAAACCGGTAGCCCGACCGCCCGTTCGGGCTCATCCTGGTCGGATGATCATCCGCGAAGCCACCCCCGAGGACTGGCCGGCCATCTGGCCCTTCTTCCAGGCCGTCGTCGCCGCCGGCGAGACCTTCCCCTACCCCCTGGACATGCCCTCCGAGCTGGGCCGGGAGTGGTGGATGAAGACCGCCCCCGACCGCACGGTGGTCGCCGTCGACGAGGACGGCACGGTCCTCGGCACCGCCACCATGAACCGCAACCGCCCCGGCAACGGCGGGCACGTGGCCAGCGCCAGCTACCTGGTCGACCCGGCGCACCAGGGCAAGGGCGTCGGGCGGGCCCTGGTCGAGTACACCCTCGGCTGGGCCCGAGCGGCGGGCTTCCGCGCCATGCAGTTCAACGCCGTGGTCGCCAACAACCACCACGCCGTCGCGCTCTACCGGTCGCTGGGCTTCGAGGTCGTCGGCACCGTCCCCGAGGCCTTCCACCACCCGGTCGACGGTTACGTC
This sequence comes from Kitasatospora sp. NPDC058162, assembly GCF_042884005.1. Taxonomy (NCBI): domain Bacteria; kingdom Bacillati; phylum Actinomycetota; class Actinomycetes; order Kitasatosporales; family Streptomycetaceae; genus Kitasatospora; species Kitasatospora sp. NPDC058162. The sequence goes on along the minus strand of NZ_JBHVUS010000012.1, from coordinate 141,705 downwards.
GGCCTGCACGTCATGTACCGCCCGCTGTAGGCGGCTCACTCCTCGATCGCGCCGCCGACCCGCCGCAGGTGCTGCCGGAAGCTGTACGACGGGTCGGCGGCGCGCCGCTCCAGGAACTCCTCGAAGCGGGTCTGCTTCCGCAGGGTGTCCCCGGCGACGATCCGCTCCGCCTGCGCCCGCTCGACGGCGGCGATCGCCGCGGCCGTCTCCAGCACCTCCCCGGCCCGGTCGGCGGGCACGAACAGCACCCCGTCCGGGTCCGCGAACACCACGTCCCCGACGCCCACCAGGTGCGGCCCGAACCGCGCCGACTCCAGCGCCTCCGGCTCCCGCCCGTCCAGCCGCAGCGGCCCCACCGGCAGCGCGCCGTAGCTGAACACCGGCAGCCCGATCGCCACCAGCTCGGGCGTGTCCCGGTGCAGCCCCCACACCACGATCCCGGCCACCCCGGCGGCCCGCGCCTCCAGCACCGCGAGGTCCCCGATGCAGGCCTCGTCGGTCCGCCCGCCGTTGTCGATCACCAGCACGTCCCCGTCCAGCGCCGCCCCGTACGCCTCCAGGAACACGTCCACGCTCCCGTAGTGCCGCACCGGCAGCACCCGCCCCGCCACCCGCGCCCCGGCCACCACCGCCCCCACCCCCACCGGCGCCGCCCGCACCCCCACCCCGAGCCGCACACAGGCGTCCGCCACCAACGGCGTCGACAACCCCTCGAACTCCCTCTGCATCCCCAACTCCTCCCACACAAAGCCCGGTTGACCAGCATCGAAATCCTATGCCGGACCTCAAACTCACACCATCGGGTGAAAGTCCGCCGTGTCCTGCATAACCCGATCGAAGGGCGAATAGCGTGACGTCCATCCGAAGGAGGGGCATCATGAGTGCTGTGGCGCATGAGCAACCGATCACGAACTCCCCATCGCAGGCCGACATCCTGCTGGAGAGCTTCCTGAGCCTGCACTCCCCCGAAGGCTTCCGGGCTGAGCTCATCGAGGGAGAGATCATCGTGGCACCACCGCCGGACGGCGATCACGAGGACTACATCGACCTGCTGATCGACCAGGTGAAGGCAAAGTCCAAGGTCCATATGCAAGTGTCCGGCGGCAAGGGCCTCCGCTTGGTGAGCGGTGGCCTCTGCCCCAAGAACCACGTCATCCCGGACGCCACCTTTGCTCCCAGGGAACTCCGCCTGTTCCGCGGCGCCCCGTCCTGGATGGAACCGGACGGCGTGGCCCTGGTCGCCGAGGTCACCTCGGCCAAGCCCGATCTGGACCGCATCGCCAAGCGGCACTGCTACGCCCGGGCCGGAATCCCCCTCTACCTCCTCGTCGACCGCGAGAAGTCCCAGCTCAGCCTGTTCTGCAAGCCTCATCGGGACGAGTACACCGAAGTCCACCTGGCCGCATTCGGCGAGCCGCTCGCCCTCCCCGCCCCGTTCGAGTTCGAGCTGGACACCAAGGACTTCCTCTGACGAAAACGGAACGGCCCGCACCCCCCGTCAGGGGTGCGGGCCGTTCCCACCTGCCGCCGTGGTCAGCTACGGGTGGCCATGGCGCGCAGGAAGAAGGTGAGGTTGGCCGGGCGCTCGGCGAGGCGGCGCATGAAGTAGCCGTACCACTCCTGGCCGTACGGGAGGTAGACCCGCATGGTGTTGCCCTCCTCCGCGAGGCGCAGCTGCTCCTCGGGGCGGATGCCGAACAGCATCTGGTACTCGAAGGAGTCCCGGGTGCGGTTGTTCCACTGGGCCAGCTGGCCGGCGATCTTGATCATGTTGGGGTCGTGCGAGGCGATCATCGGGTAGCCCTCGCCGGCCATCAGGATCTTGAGCGCGCGGACGTACGCGAGGTCGACCTCGTGCTTGCCCTGGAAGGCGACCGACTCGGGCTCCTTGTAGGCGCCCTTGCACAGGCGCACGCGCGAGCCGGCGCCGGAGAACTCACGGCAGTCGGCCTCGGTGCGGCGCAGGTAGGCCTGGAGGACGACGCCCAGCCAGGGGAAGTCCGCCCGCAGCTCACGCGCGATGGCGAGGGTGGAGTCGGTGGTGGTGTGGTCCTCCATGTCGAGGGTCACCGTGGTGCCGGCGTCGGCGGCGGCCTCGCAGATGCGGCGGGCGTTCTCCAGCGCGATCTTCTCGCCGTCCACCGGCAGGAACTGGCCGACGGCCGACAGCTTGACGGACACCTCGGCGCCGGCCGCGAGGCCGGTCTCCTTGAGGGCCGTGAGCAGGTGCTCGTAGGCCTCGGCGGTGCCGGCGGCCTGGGCGGCGTCCTTGGTGTCCTCGCCGAGGTGGTCGAGGGTGACCTTGCGGCCGGTGGCGACCAGGTCGTCGGTCGCGGTGACGGCGTCGTCGAGGACGTCACCGGCGACGAAGCGCTCGACTATCGCGTGGGTCGGCGGGAACTTCTCGACCACGGTGCGGACCTGGGGGGACCGGGAGGCCGCGAGAAGGGCGGAACGGAGCATCGTGACTCCTGGAGCTGGTGTTTCCAAGGGTGGCAGAAAGGGCCGGGGCGGCGGTACGGGGGTGAGCCGCCGCCCCGGCGGGGCGGCGCCCGGCTGCGGGGCCGGGCGTCGCGGGTGACCGTTGGCTACTGGCGCAGAGCGGTCGGGGGGGCTGGTCAGCCCATGTGCGGGTAGCGGTAGTCCGTCGGCGGGACGAAGGTCTCCTTGACCGAGCGGGTCGAGGTCCAGCGCGCCAGGTTCTGCTTGGCGCCGGCCTTGTCGTTCGTCCCGGAGGCGCGGCCGCCGCCGAAGGGCTGCTGGCCGACGACGGCGCCGGTCGGCTTGTCGTTGATGTAGAAGTTGCCGGCGGCGAAGCGCAGCTTGTGCATCGCGTCCTGGGCCGCGGCGCGGTCCTGGGCGATGATGGCGCCGGTCAGGCCGTAGGCCGACACGGACTCCATCTGGGCCAGCATCTCGTCGTACTTCTCGTCCTCGTAGACGTACACGGCGAGGATCGGGCCGAAGTACTCCTCGCGGAAGTACTCCGAGGCCGGGTCCTGGCAGACCAGGACGGTCGGGCGGACGAAGTAGCCGACCGAGTCGTCGTACGTGCCGCCGGCGAGGACCTCGACGGAGGCGTCGGCCTGGGCGCGGTCGATGGCGGCCTTGTTCTTGGCGAAGGCGCGCTCGTCGATGACGGCCGACATGAAGTTGGACAGGTCGCTGACGTCGCCCATGGTGAGGCCGTCGACCTCGGCGGCGAACTCGTCCTTGAGGCCGGCCCAGAGCGAGGCGGGGACGTAGGCGCGGGAGAGCGCCGAGCACTTCTGGCCCTGGAACTCGAAGGCGCCGCGGGTCATCGCGGTCTTCAGCACGGCCGGGTCGGCGGACGGGTGGGCGACCAGGAAGTCCTTGCCGCCGGTCTCGCCGACGATCCGCGGGTAGGTGCGGTAGCCGGCGATGTTCTCGCCCACGGAGCGCCACAGGTGCTGGAAGGTGGCGGTGGAGCCGGTGAAGTGGATGCCGGCCAGCGCGGGGTGCTTGAGCGCGACGGCGGAGACGTCCAGGCCGTCGCCGGTCACCATGTTGATGACGCCCTTGGGCAGCCCGGCCTCCTCCAGCAGCTGCATCAGCAGGTGCGCGGAGAACTGCTGGGTGGGGGACGGCTTCCACAGCACCACGTTGCCCATCAGCGCGGGCGCGGTCGGCAGGTTGCCGGCGATCGCGGTGAAGTTGAACGGGGTGATCGCGTAGACGAAGCCCTCCAGCGGGCGGTGGTCGCTGCGGTTCCACACGCCGTCCGAGGAGATCGGCTGCTCGGCCATGATCTGGCGGGCGAAGTGCACGTTGAAGCGCAGGAAGTCGACCAGCTCGCAGGGGGTGTCGATCTCGGCCTGCTGGGCGGTCTTGGACTGGCCGAGCATGGTGGCGGCGGCCAGGGTCTCGCGCCAGGGGCCGGCCAGCAGGTCGGCGGCCTTGAGGAAGATCGCGGCGCGGGAGTCGAAGGAGAGCGCCTGCCAGGCCGGGGCAGCGGCCAGGGCAGTGTCGATGGCCTCCTGCGCGTCGGCCTGGGTGGCGTTGCGCAGGGTGCCGAGCCGAGCCGCGTGGTTGTGCGGCTGGACGACGTGGAACTCGGTGCCGCCGCCCATCCGGCGCTCACCGTTGATCGTCATGGTCAGCTGGACCGGCTCCTGGCCGCCCAGCTCCTTCAGCTTGGCCTCCAGGCGAGCCCGTTCGGGGCTGCCGGGGGCGTAGCTGTGGACCGGCTCGTTCACCGGCGCGGGGACCTGGGTCACAGCATCCATGAAGCGCACGCTCTCCTTCGTTCTGTGCGGGGGAAGGCCTGCGCGGGTCGCGCCCAGGCCACAGCACGAACGCTATTCCTGGCCGCCCGGCCACTTGATTGGCCGGGCGGCTAAAGTCCCCCGTACGGCGTTGTCCGGCCCGACGAAAGCGGTCACGCGACGGTCACGACCGCCCGTCAGGCGGCCCGCCCGGCCCGGCCCCGCTGCCCCGCCCGCCCCACCTGCCCTGCCTGCCCTGCCTGCCCCGCCTACCCCACCGACGCCGCCCGACCCACCGGCGCCACCCGCCGCTCCCAGTCGATCCGGTACCCGTGCACCGGCCGGAGCATCTTCTCCGGGCTCATGAAGGTCCGCATCATGATCGGCGCGACCAGCCGGAACAGCAGCCGCCCGACCGGCCCGGAGGCCTTCTGGTTGTTGGTGCGCTCGGCGTCGGCCGCGATCTTCTCCACCCGGGGCCGGCGCAGCGCCTCGTACGCGGCGAAGGCCTCGGTGTGGTCGGGCAGGTCGCGCAGGCAGCGGGCGAGTTCGACGGCGCTCTCGACGGCCAGCGAGACGCCCTGGCCGGAGCTGTTGGACGGCGCGTGCACCGAGTCGCCGACCAGCACCATCCGGCCGCGGTACCAGTGCGGGACGGACGGCATGATCTCCAGCCGGGGGAAGGTCTCGACCGTCCCGGCGTCGGCCGTCCGCAGCACCTCGCGGGCGGGCAGGTCGTCGGCGTGCAGCTCGCGGCAGCGGCGCAGCCAGTCCTCCCGGCTGACGGCGCGGGCCTGTTCGGCGGTGAGCTGCTCGGGCTGCGGGATGTTGCTGAACCAGGCGGTGCCGGCGCCGTCGGGCAGGGCCCAGTAGCCGAAGAAGGCGCGGGCGCCGTTGGCGAAGTGCATGGTCTCGCCGCGTCCGGCCCGGCCGGGGAGCCGGTACGGGCTGTAGCCGCCGACGCCGAGCAGGCCGGTGTAGCGGGCGGCGGGCGCGGCCGGGTCGATCAGGGTGCGGACGGTGGAGCCGGTGCCGTCGGTGCCGATCAGCAGGTCGCCGGTGGCGCTGGTGCCGTCGGCGAACCGCGCGGTGATCCCGTCGGCGCTCTCCTCCGCGCCCACCAGCCGTTTGCCGCACCGGACTTGGAGACCGGCCTCGGCCAGCCGCCGTTGCAGGACCCGGTACAGCTCGGCGCGGCGCATCACCCGCCCGCGGGGCAGGTCGGCGAGGCCGGTGAACTCGGCCAGGACGCCGCCCTTGCCGTCCTCGATCAGCATCGGCCCGATCGGCTGGCCGATCCCGTCGACCTCGGCCCCCAGCCCGACGGCGGCCAGGGCGCCGAGCCCGTTGGGGGCGATCATGAAGGTTCCGCCGATGCCCTCGGCGGAGGTCTCGTAGGCCTCGAAGACCTCCGCCTCGATGCCGGCCCGGCGCAGGGCCAGCGCCGTCACCGGTCCGGCGATGCCGCCGCCGATGACCAGGGCCTTCCTGGGTGTACGCGGTGCGCTCATTGCAGACTCCCGAAGTACTCCTGCCAGGTCCGGACGAAGTCCGGCTCCTGGAGCTGGGTGACGAGGCGCTCGACGAAGGCGATCTCGGTCTCCAGGCCGCCGACCCGGTACTCCTCCTCGATCAGGAAGAGCCAGCCGACGCCCTCCTCGGTGGCCTTGCGCAGCGCCGCCCGGATCTCCGCCACCTCGGCGGTCAGGGCGGCCCGGCGCCGCTCCAGGAGCTCCACGGACTCGGCCGGCGGGAGCACCATGAGCAGCGACAGCGAGACCCCGAACGCGGGGTACTCGTGCTGCGGTTCGGCGACGAGTTCGCGCATCCAGTCGTAGAGCTCCGCCTTCCCCTCCCCGGTGAGGGCGTAGACGGTGCGCTCGGGCCGCTGGGTGTCGCGGACGGTCTCCTGCTCGGCGACGAACCCGGCCTTCCGCAGCTGCTCCACGACCATGTACAGCGAGCTGCGGTTGTACTTGATGTTGCGGTCCTTGGCGTGTTCCTTGAGCCGGCGACCCATCTCGTACGGATGCATCGGCCCGGCCAGGAGTTCGGCCAGGACCGCGAGAGCCAGCGGGTTCGACACCTTGCGTCGCTTCGCCACGAGACATCCTCATCTCTTGGTCAGTACCGACTATCCATCCCTGAATAGTCAGAGTCAACTATTTACGAATGACGGACCTCAACCCTGTCCGTCCGGCTAAAATCAACCACACACCGTTGTCCGAGCGGATGAAGGAGGCCCGGAGTGACCACCCCCGGCCTTCCACTCCGCCAGCTGCTGATGTCGCTCGGCGAGCCCCTGGTCGAACTCCAGGCCGCCCCACTGGGCTTGGACGTCCCCGTGCGCGACGTCGCCATCCTCGACCCGGAGGACCCGCCGACCGCCTCCCCCGGCGAACTCGTCCTCGCCATCGGCGCCCGCGGCCGCGCCGCCCTGCCCGCCCTGCGCGCGGCCGGCCGGGCCGGCGCCGCCGCCGTCGCGGTCAAGCTGGACGCCCCCGGCCAGGCCGACGCCCTGCGCGAGGCCGCCACCGACGCGGGCGTCGCCCTGCTCTCGGTGCGCCGGGAGACCCGCTGGGAACACCTCGACTCGCTCGCCCGGGCGATCATCGCCGGCCCCGACGCCCCGGCCGCCCCCGGCGCCCCCGAACCCAACGCGGGCGACCTCTTCTCCCTCGCCCAGACCGTCGCCGTGCTCACCAACGGCATCGTCTCGATCGAGGACACCTCCAGCCGGGTCCTCGCCTACTCCCGCTCCTCCGACTCCGACGAGGTCGACGACCTGCGCCGGCTCTCCATCCTCGGCTGGCAGGGCCCGGAGCCGTACCTGTCCAAGCTCCGCGAGTGGGGCATCTTCCAGCACCTGCGCAGCTCGGACACCCCGATCGCGGTCGAGCCCCACCCCGAACTGGGCCTGCGCCGCCGCCTGGCGGTCGGCATCCGGGCCGGGGCGCAGCCGCTCGGCACCATCTGGGTACAGGAGGGCGCCCAGCCGCTGGCCGCGCACGCCGAACAGGCCCTGGTCGGCGCCGCCCGGGTCGCGGCCGCCCAACTGGTGCGCCGCCGTCGCGAGTTGTCCGCGGACGTCCGGCTCACCCAGACCCTGCTGACCGGACTGCTGGAGGGCTCCACCGGCCCCCAGTCACTGGCCACCCACCTCGGCCTGGACCTGCGCCGCCCGGCCACCGTGCTCGCCTACGGCGCCCACACCACCGAGGCGCTGCACCGCTCCGACGTCACCGGCCTGATCTCGGTGCACACCGCCGCCCGGCACCGCGCCGCCCTGCTCGCCCCGATCGAGTCCCGGGTCTACGTGCTGCTGCCCGAACTGCCGCCCGGCCTGCCGATGACCACCGTGCGCGGCTGGGCCGCCGAGGTGGTCGCCGCCGCCCGGGAGCACCTCGGCGTCCCGCTGCGCGCCGCGATCGGCTCGACCGTCGAGGGCCTGTCCCAGGTGCCGGACTCCCGGGCCCAGGCCGACCGCATCCTGGACGCGATGGGCCGCGGCGGGGTGGACCTCGACGTCGCGGCGCTGATCGACGTCCAGGCCGAGGTGCTGGTCAGCGAGGTGCTGGCGCTGCTCCAGGACCGCACCGGCCTGCGCGACCCGCGGCTCACCGCGCTGACCGAGTACGACCGCCGGCACGGCACCCGGCTCGCCGAGTCGGTGCTCGCCTGGCTGGACGCGCTCGGCGAGGTCCGGGTCGCCGCCGACGCCCTGCACATCCACCCCAACACCCTGCGCTACCGGGTGCGCCGCGCCGAGCAGTTGACCGGCGTCGACCTCGCCCAGCCGCAGCAACGGCTGCTGGCGATGCTGCAACTGCGGCTGCCCGCGGACGACTAGGGCCGGGGCCCGTCTTCGGACTCTCAGGCGGGAACCCGTCCTCAGCCGCTAGGACCCGACCCGCGCGGCCCGCCACTGCTCCCAGGCCGCCAGCCACAGCTGCTCCACCAGCCGGTGCTCCTCCCAGCCGCCCGCCCCGGCACTCCCCGGCCGCTCCCGCCACAGCTGCTCCCAGGCCCGCTGCGCCGACAGGCTCGCCACCTCGCTGGCGAACACCGTGTACCGGATCGCCTCCTCGACCGCCGCCTCCCCCTCCGGCGTGCCGACCAGCCAATGGGTCTGCTGGGAGAGCCGGTTGAGGTGGTTGACCATCGAGGTCACCGCCGCCGCGGCCTCCTCCCGGGTCTCCGTGGCGAGCCGCATCTGCTGGCGCACCGCCGCCTCCCAGCGCACCGCACAGACGTCCCCGCGCAGCCCGCGCGGCAGCCTCGGCGTCCGCCCGACCCGCACCTGCGCCTCGATCGCGGCGGCCTCCGCGATGCTCTGGGAGATCAGCTCCCGGTGTGCCTCCAGGCCCACCGCGGGCGGCAGTTCACGCTCCTCGACCGGCACGTAGCGGGCCCGCCGGGAGGCCAGGTCGCGCAGCAGCTCGGTACGTCCGCGCAGGTAGCACTCGAAGTCCCCGATCCCGCCGAGCTCCACCCCGCCGGGGGGCAGCCCGCGCCCGCACACCGTGACGGCCTGCCCGTCGACCCGCAGCCGCCCGGCCCACACCGGCCCGGCCACGCCGGCCGGGGCGCTCCCGCCGCTCCCGCTCCCGCCGGCCGGGGCGCCGGTCAGCCCGCCGGGCACCGGCCAGTCCTCGTGCACCTCCACCGCGCAGGGCTCGCCGTTCACGGTGATCCACTCGCGCAGCGCCCGCACCCGGCCCGGCCCGTCGCCCTCGTCGACGCCCAACTGCTCGTAGACGCGGTCCCGTTCGTCCTCGACCACGTCCTCCAGCTCGGGCAGCACCTCACAGCCGTCGGCCCCCGGCCGGTAGGTGCGCACGGTCACGTACGGTCCGGCCGCGGTCGTCCAGTCGCCGCACTGCACCTCGACCCAGCGCAGCTCGCCGCCGCAGGTCTCGAAGGCCGCGAGCGCCTCGCCCCGGCCCGCCGGCCCGGCCACCCCGTACACCGGGAAGTCCACCGCGGCGAGGGTCCGGCGGGAGAACTCCTCCTGGTCGGCGAAACGATCCTGCCTGTCCGGCCGCTCCGGCCCCGACCGCTCGACGCTCCCCTTCCGGGGCCTTCCGCCGCTCTCCCGCGCCATCCTCCGCCGCACCCCCGAGTCCTCGCGCCCGCACCGCTGACGCCACCTTACGTGCCCGGAGCTGCCGGGTCATCAGCTCCACTGCCGTACGGGGGCAGTGGCCGTGTCCATCGGCCAGGATGTCAGCCGCCCTCCCTACGCTGGCGGCATGACAGCACAGAACGACGCAGCCCAGCCCGCCTTCCCCGCCCGGATCAGCATCGTCACCCTCGGCGTCGCCGACCTCGACCGCAGCGCCCGCTTCTACCAGGACCTCGGCTGGAAGCGCTCCTCCGCCTCCAGCCCCGAGATCGTCTGGTTCCGCACCGCCGACTCGGTGCTGGGCCTCTTCCCCTCCGAGGAGCTGGCCGCCGACGCGGGCGTGCCCGCGACCGGCGAGCCCTCCTTCCGCGGCGTCACCCTCGCAGTGAACCTGGAGTCCCCCGCGCTGGTGGACGCCGCGCTGCTCACCGCGGTCGAGGCCGGCGCCGTGGTGGTCAAGCCGCCGGTCCCGACCAGCTGGGGCGGCTACTCCGGCTACTTCGAGGACCCGGACGGGCACCTGTGGGAGCTGGCCCACAACCCGTTCTTCCCCTTCACCGAGGACGGCTCGCTGGACCTCCCGTAGCCCGCGCGGGCCTCAGCGCCCCTGCCGTCCTCAGCCCTTGCCCTCCTCAGCCCCTGCCGTCCTCAGCCCTTGCCCTCCTCAGCCCCTGACGCCCCCGGCCCTCGCGGCCCTCAGCCCTTCGACCGCGCCTTGAAGGCCGCCTTGCGCGCCTCCTTGGCCAGCGTCCGGTCCGTGTGCAGCTCGCCGATCGCCTCCAGGACGTCCGCCGTGTACGGGTGGTCGACCCGCCACAGCTCGCCGAACCACGACGCCGGATCGCCCTTCACCGGCAGGTCGGCGATCAGCTCGCGCAGCAGCGCCGCGTCGCCGCCGCTGTCCAGCAGCTGGGCGGCGAAGGTGTCGACCACCGTCCACAGCGCCATCGTCCGGTCCGGCACCGGCACGTCCGACGCACCCAGCGCCGACAGCCAGGCCCGGGCCGCGCCGCCCAGCTCCGGGTCGTCCAGCACCTCCCGGACGGCCGGCTCGGCGCCCGCCCCCAGCAGGTTGAGCGCCGAGACGCACAGCATCCGGCGCAGCGGCCCGTACGCGTCGTCGCCGCGCGCCGCCGCCAGCAGCTCGCGCGCCGCCGGCTCCGGCTCCCGGCCGGCCGTCCAGACCCGCAGCTCCTCCTCCGGCAGCACATTGGCCGCCTCGCACACCCCGCGCAGCAGGTCGGCCGCGTCCCCCTGGGCCAGCTCGCCGACCAGCGGCGCGTCGTAGCCGTCCTCCAGCAGCCACTGCCGGATGCCGTACTGGCCGAGCGGGGTGAGCCGGACCAGCCCGAAGCGGGCCGACTCCTCCTCGTCCAGCGGCTCCTCGCCGACGACGGCGGGCTCCTCGCCCTCCTCCTCGTCGAACAGCTCCGGGTCGATCGGCCGGTACTCCAGCAGGCCCAGCTCGGCGAGGTCGCCCAGCATCGGGTCCAGGGCGACCATCACATCGGTGATGTCGCCCAGCAGCTCCTCGCTCGGCTCCTCGCCCTCCGGCACCACCAGCAGCGCGGCCAGCACGCCCAGCGGGACGGTCTCGTTGCCCGGCTCGGCGAAGGCGGTGGTCTCGTACAGCACCTGCAGCGCCTCGTCGAGCAGCTCGGCGGCGGCGTCCCGGGCCTCCTCGACCTCGCTCAGGGCGTCCTCGTCCTCCTCGTCCGCCCCCTCGGCCCGCTCCTCCCCGTCCTCGCCGGCTTCCTCCTCCGGCAGCGAGTCCGCCTCCACCGCCAGCTCCCGGACGATCCCGGCGGCCGTCAGCCACAGCTCCAGGACGGTCTCCGCGTCCCCCTGCTCAGCGGGCTCCAGGTCCGGGCCCGGCACGGCGACGTGCTCGCCGTCCTTGGTCGTGCCCAGCTCCACCAGGTCCAGGTCGCAGGCCAGCGACCAGGCCCGCAGCGCCTCGACCTCGGCCTCCTCGGGCACCTCGCCCTCGGCCGGGGCCAGCCCGAGCAGCCGGGCGACCGGCGCCCGGTCCTCCTCGACCAGGTCGCCGAACTCGTCCACCACCCGGTGCGGGGCCGCCCAGCGGGCCAGCGCCAGCGCGTAGCCGAACATCGGCACGGCCTTCGCCTGCTCGGCCAGCTCCGTCTCGGACGGCAGCTTCACCGGCGGTACCAGGACCGCCGCGTCGTCCAGGTCCTCGTCGTCCAGACCGTGCGCGGCGAACGCCCCGTAGAGGTCCTGGAGCTCCAGGTCCGCGGGCAGGACCGCCTCGGCCGCGCCCTCTCCGGCCGAAGCCCCCGCGTTCTTCCGACGTCGTCCGGCCATCGTCGTGTGCTCTCCCTCAGCCAGCGGTCAGCTCGAACAGCTCCGCGTGTCGATCTACCACCTCAGCGTATAGGCCGGGCACCCCCGATGCCCGGCCTCACGGGGCGCGCACAGGGGCGCGCGCCGCTTCCGTGCGCCCACCCCTTATCCTTCGCATTGGCACCGCGCACAACCCCGCGCGGGCCATCGGGCAACGAAGCCCCCCTTCTCTCAGCTCACCCGCTCCACCAGGGAGCCCCGCACCGCGGCCACCACCACAGCGCCTCAGGACGGGCGCGCCGGCACACCCCGCCGACCCCGGTGGTGCCCGGCCACAGGAGACCCCTGCCATGGCGGACCTCTCCCCCGCCGGCTCCGTGCTGCGCACCGCGCAGCTCGACGGACGCCGACTGTCGGAGGCCCTGCTCCCCCTGGAGCTCGCGCCCCGCGCCCAGCTCCAGCTCGCCGCGATCAGCCGCTGGAACGCGTTGCGCGGCATACGCGTCGGCCTGGTCGCCAGCGCCCTGCTGTTCATGCTCATCGGTGCCAACCTGGCGACGCCGATCTACCCGATGATCCAGCAGCGCCTCGGCCTCGGCCCGCTCGACACCACGATCCTCTTCACGATCTACGTCTTCGCGCTGGTCCCCGTACTGGCCGTGGTCGGCCACTGGTCCGACCACCTCGGCCGGCGCGCCCTGATCCTGCCCGCCGTGGTCCTGGCCGCCGCTGGCGACGTGGTGTTCGCCACCTCCGGCAGCTTCTGGCAGCTCGCCCTCGGCCGCGCCGTCCAGGGCATCGCCGTCGGCCTGTCCACCGGCGCCGCCGGAGCCGCCCTCGGCGACCTGCTGCCCGACCACCCGACGCTGGCCGCCAAGCTCACCCTGGCCTGTTCCGCGGGCGGCGTCGCCCTCGGCCCGATCGTCGGCGCCCTGCTGTCCGGCGGCTCCGACCCGCTGCTGACGCCCTTCCTGCTGCACGCCGTCGCCCTGCTCGCGCTCTGCGTGCCGCTGGCCGTGGTCCACCCCCGGATGCCCGGCCGCAACCGCCCGCCCGCGTCGCCGCCGCGCATCACCACCCCGGCCCACCTGCGCCCCCAGCGCCTGCGGCTGCCCCGCACCGGGCGCCGCGAGTTCCTGCTCGCCGCCTCGGCCGGCTTCATCTCCTACGCCGTCTTCGGCGTCTACCTCAGCCTGGCCCCCGCCTTCTCCGCCAAGCTGCTGCACACCCCCTCGCACCTCACCGGCGCGATCGTGGCCGCCCTGCTGCTCGGCTCCTCCGCGATCGCCCAGCTGCTCGTCCCGCCGACCTCCGACCGTACGGTCATCGCCCTCGGCATGACCGGCCTCGCCGCCGGCCTCGGCCTCGTCGTCGCCGCCGGGTACACCGGCACCCCCGCCCTGCTCTTCATCGGCAGCGTCCTCGGCGGCGCCTGCCAGGGCGTGGCCTTCCGCTCCCTGTTCACCACCGCCGTCGCCGCGATGAACCCGGAACGCCGGGGCTCCGAGCTCTCCGCCCTCTGGATCATCGTCTACCTCGGCAGCTCCGCCCCCATCATCGCCGTCGGCGCCCTGGTCAAGAGCTACGGCCTCCTCCCCGCCATCAGCGGCTTCGCCACCGTCGCCGCCCTCCTCTGCACCGCCCTGGCCCTCGCCGTCGCCCGCAAGCCGCGCCCGGCCTGACGCCCGCACCCACGCACAACCACCGCTGCCCGGGACTTCCCCTTCGGAAGCCCCGGGCAGCGGCGTTTCCCCCACCAGCTAAACACCCGCGCATCATCCGCTTCGTCGAACAAGTTCACCGCCGTTCCCCACCGTCCACCCCCCACCCGCCTGCCGGCGGGTGCCCGCCCCCGGCCCGGGCGTGCCGCCCTGCCGGAAGCCAGTGAGGGCCCGGAGGCCACCGAGCTGCCCGAAGGGGTGGTCCCGCCCTGGTACGGGTTGACGCTCATCTACCGGCCGGACGAGCTCGGCGGGCTGCCGAGCGCGCACACGCCCAGACGATCAAGCTCCCGGCCTGGCATCGTGAGCAGGATCTGCGACTGGCCGAACAGTACGTCCGCGCGGCCATCAAGATCAGCGACCATCACAAGGAGCTGCCGTGACCGTCACCTCCCCCGAGTTCGCCGCCAGCCTGGCGGCCGAGGCCGAAACCGCCGGAATCACCGGCTTCGTCGCCGCCGCCGTGATCAACCACGACGGCCGCATCCTGCTCGTACGCCGCAACCCCGACGACTACCTGGGCGGCCTGTGGGAGATCCCCTCCGGAACGGTCGAGCCCGGGGAGACCATCCTGGACGCCCTCCATCGGGAGACCGCCGAGGAGACCGGCCTCATCATCGACCAGGTCACCGGCTACATCGGGCACTTCGACTACAAGAACAGCCGAGGCGGCACCACCCGCCAGTTCAACTTCGCCGTCACAGTCGAGAAGACCGAACCGGTTGTCCTCACCGAGCACGACGCCCACCAGTGGGCCCTCCCCAGTGACTTGCCTGAGGTGAGCGACGCGGTTCGCGAGCTGATCACACGCTGAGGTGCACGAGGGTGGCGGGGCCCCTCGGATTCCCCGAGGGGCCCCGCCACTCCACGGTCGAGACGACCTGCTGCGGCTCAGAAAGTTACTGCCGATGCGCTGCTGAGCTCCTGCCCGGCCTGGTCCAACTCCAGCGACAGCTCTACGGCAATCTTCGTATCGCTCACGGCGAGCCCGATGACGAATGCGGGGCCGTCCTCCCGACCGGGCGGAGCGCCGACGGCCCGCCGCTGGCCACCCTCGCCGACCAACTCGGCGACCCCGACGCCGTCCACCTCGGTCAGGCAACGAGCACAATGTCCAGGTATGCCTGCACCGGCTCGAAGAGCCCGTACGGCACGTACTCGGGGATCTCGGCGAGGGCCACCCACGCAAGGGCGTCCAGTTCGTCCGTGTCCACCACCTCGGCGGTGCCGCCGACGACCTCGCAGGCCGTGTACGACATCAGCCGACCGGTCTTCGGATGCACCCGCTCACCCAGGAAACTGACGACGGCCACAGCCAGTCCGGTCTCCTCTGCGGTCTCGCGCACGGCCGCCTCCTCCGGCGACTCACCGGCCTCGACCTCACCGGCCGGGAACTGCCAGGAGAGCTGACCCTCACTGACCCGTCGCCTCACCATCAGGACGCGGCCTTCGTGGACCACGATCGCAGCGGCAATGCCCGGGCGTTCCTCCGCAGTCTGCCGTGTCACGTCTGTTCCTCCAGAGCGAGATGGATGGATGGATGAGAAGACCGTAGCGATTCGATGAAAGCAGGGCACCGAGTTCCGAGGGACCCACTCACATCACGTCGAGTTCGCCGCAGCCCGGAGCACGCATGGCGATTCCGGCGAGGCCCACGGAGCGCGACCGTATGGCCGCGCGGCAAGGTCATCCACGATTCCCGGCCGACGCCTGTCGGCGCCCGCGAAGGCTCCGCCCGCGCAGCCCAGTGGCCGCGCCAGCCGGGCAGACCGGGCGTCGGCCGCGTCGCCTCACGCACTACCAGGCGCCACCGCCCCAGGGTTCAGCGAAATCGGGCGGATCATCGCGGTCAGCCGGGGCGAGTCCGGAGAGGGCTGTTGCGCGTTGAACGCCAGGTAGCCCCAGGTCTCGTAGAGCCGCTGGACCTTGCCGTCCCCGGCGAGCGGGTTGACCAGGAGGGTGACACGGCCCTCAACTCGGCAACGCAGCAGGTCGTCGTGGATTCGGCGGGCGGCACCCGTGCCCCGCCATGGGATCCGGACACCGATCTCCTTGATGGCCAGAGCCGGGGTCTCCGTGTAGCCGTCCGGAAGGGGCTCGGCCATGCGCTCCCAGTACCGGTCACCCGCCTCAATCGTGTTGCCGTAGGCGTAGCCGACCGGTACTTCGTCGTCGTAGCCCAGGACGAGCCCGAAGCCGGGCTCGGCGGCATGCCGGTCGAGGCGTTCGGCGAACACGGCGACGCGGTAGTTCGGCAGGTGCAGCAGCGGGGCCCGCACGTCGGCGTACACATCCAGCAGGTCCCGCCGGGCCTCGGGGGGCAGGGTGCTGTGGTGGCGGAGTTCGACAGTCACCCGGTGGTCCTCCAAGTGTTGTGGGCGTACGCCGTCCAGGTGCGGTCCGGGCCGCTGCCGGTGGCCTCCACGCCATGTCGCTGCGCGGATCGTCCTCGTGGCCTATGTCAGAAGAGACGTGATCGCCGAGGGGCCGGGGAACTCGTCAGCGAGGGCATCCATGATCAGCTCGTCGCAGACCTGGCCGAGCCAGTACCCGGCTTGACGGAGGCTGCCGACAGCACGGAACCCGGCCTTCTCGTAGGCGCGGACGGCTGCCGCGTTGGGGGCGAGGACCTTGAGCCAGATCATCCACAGGTTGGTGATGTGGAAGCCGTAGTCGAGGACGAGCCGGGTCGCGGCGGTGCCCAGGCCTTTCCCTCGTGACTCCGGGGCGAGCATGATCACGTACTCGGCGGTGCGCACGGCCGGATCGGGCAGCAGCGTGACGACGCCGACCGGGACGGGCGCCTCTCCGGCGAGGTCGTAGACGATGAAGCGGATGTTGTCGCCGCGCAGTTGGGCGGCCATTGCCTTCGGTGCGGGCCTCCAACGATTCGGGTCGCTGGCGGCCGTAGCCGACGAGGAGGGCCGGGTCCTGTTCCCAGCGCCAGTACGTCTCGACCAGATCTGCGCGGTAGGGGCCGAGGCCGCAGGTGTTGTCACGGACCCAGATGATCGGGTCAGGGCTGGTGGCGATGGCAGGCTCCAAGGGCTAGGACGGGCGTGGAGGCGGACAGGGTCGGCGGCGACTCCGTGGCACCAGGTAATGCCGAGGCGGCGAGCAGCCAGTAGCAGCACGGCAGCGGTGACGGGACTCGTTACGCCAGGGGGTCAGGGCGGTGGTGAGCGTGCGCAGGCAGGTCGGCTGCGGGTGGAGCGGACATTGCCGAGGACGCTCCATACTTCCTCAGCCTCGGCGCAGGAGTTCGGCCAGTCGCTGCGGCCCGTAAGCGGTGAGCGCGGCGACCGCGCTCGTTCGGGACGCGCCGTTCCAGAGGCTGCCGTTCTGGACAGTGAAGGGCCGAAGCTCGATGGCGGCGCGGTCGAACACCGCAGGCTCGATGTAGCGCATTCCGCCCGTTCCGCACAGATAGGTGTCGGCGCCGACCGCCGAGCAAAGGTCTACGAGGCGTTGGGAGCGGCCAGTACTTGCTTCCAGATCGCTGCTGACCACCACCCGGCCAGTCCAGCCGACCATCGACAGGAGGAGAAGTGTCGACTCCTGCGCCACGGTCCCGGTCCGGTCGGTACGTTCGAAAAGGTCGAGGAGTCGATCCAGCCGTTCCTTGAACACAGCCCAGTACGGTGTGGTCCGATAGTGCTCGCGCAGCAGGTCCGCGGTTCGGCGGCGGCTGCGCACCGGTTCGGCCATCCTGGCGTCCCGGATCAGGGTCGCGCGCCCCGCCGGAAGGCGAGTGGGGATGCTCAGCCAACGGCTCGGCCCCGGTGCGCCTACGGTCGGTGCGAGGAGGGCGCGGTGCTGGTAGTCGCGGCGGGCGAACTGCACGTCGTCCAGGACGATCCACACGTCCGCGGTGAACAGCTTGGCGAGAGTAGACAGGCGGGGAAACAGATTCGGCTGATGGACGGCACACACCAGTCCATCGGTTGATGCGATGTCAGGTGAGCAACTTGCTGTCGAATCCGTCGGCCAGAAGCCGCTGATACGCGTCACGAATGTTCTCCGGAACGTCCTGGGCAACAGCGAACCCGAGCCCCGGGTACTCGATCACCCGTTGGAGGTCTCCCACGAGGCCGTCGATCACAAGAGCGTCGTCGCCGATCGTCTTCACATAGTCGTTCAGGTTCATCGGGGTCGAGGCACACACCGCTTCGACCTGCGGCCACACCTGGCGGCACGTGGCGTACGCTCGGCGCTCCATGTACGGCATGCTCACCAGCAGCACCGAACGCACGTCGAGGCCGGCAGCCTCCAGAACCTCCCGGGAGAACTGGATGTTCTGCCCGGTGTTGCGGGCCCGCGGCTCCTGGAGGATCGCGTGACCGGGCACGCCGAGCGCCAGGGCATGCTCGGTGAAGTGCACGGCCTCCCCGCGGGGGAAGTGATCCGGCCGGGAGGGGTTCGGCCCGCCGGTGAACACGATCCTGGACACCAGACCGTCCAGGTACAATGCGGCCGTCACGGCGGCGACCCCGAGGTCGTGGCAGCCCAGGCCGATCGCCACATCACACGGTTGCCGCCGGTGCCCCATCTGGTGGTACTCCCAGATCAGCATGGCGTCCGCCCACTGCCGGTCGGTGATCTCGCGCTGCCGAGTGTCCGCCACGTCGTTCTCCCGCTCACTGGAGGCACGGTTTCCGCTGGAACCCGGCCCGGATGCCTTGGATGCTCCTCTGCTGGTGGGTCATACCGTACTTGGCCGCCAAGGCCTCGGCCCGGTCCAGCAGGACGAGCCCCTCACCGGCCGTCGCACGATCGCTGAGCAGGATGTGGCCGTGGGCAGTGGTCAGACGAACGTCATGCATCGGAACCGAGCCGGTCGCGTTCGACCCCGCGATCTCGATCTGCCGTACCGCCTCCCCAAGGTTCCCCGTACCCCGGTGCGCAAGCGCGAGTTTCTGGTGCGCTGTCGCCCAGTCCTCCACCTCCCCGAGGTTCTCGAACGCCTGGATCGCCGACTCCGTGATGCCGATGGCCTGCTCGTGCCGCCCTCGTTTGTCCAACGCGGTGCCAACCCAAAGGGCCGCCCTCGCCCGGTCCCGCGGGCTGAGACGGACATCGCCGGCCAATTCCGAGTACCGGGCCGCCGCCTCACCGAGCTTCCCCGACATTTCCGTGACCACAGCCAACGATAGATCCAACTGCGCGGTCCGCCTCGGAATATCAAGCTGGGTGAACAACGATCGCGCCTGGCTGTACGACGTCGAAGCCGACAACGGACCGAGCAGCACCCCTTGGTCGCGGCGCAGATCACCCACGAGCGCGCTCGAACGGGCCAACAGATAGAGACCTCGCTCGTCGAGCTCCCGCACGGCCCAGCGCGATCGCCAACGTTCCAGCAGGCTTCCGGCGAACGCGAAGTCCTGCCGAGCCGCAGCAAGGACCGCCCGCTCGATATCCTCCGCCCACGATTCGTACTCCCATGCCCGAGGTCCTGCCTGCATCTCCGCATGCATCGGAGTACCGGTCTGCTGCGCTACGAGCGTTTCGAAGCGTATCCGAGCCCCGGGATCGCACTGCCGCAGCACGGTGTCAAAGATCGCCTGGGTGTCCGGCCGGGGCCGGGTGCCCACCCCCAGCCTCTCCCAGTTCGTCACCGCCCGCACCGACATGCCGAGAAGTGCGGCGAACTCCCGCACGGACTTGCGGCATGCCACCCGCAGAGCCTTCGCTTCGAGCCCGGTCCACACGATCACTGCTGTCATCGCCACCTCCTGCTCCGGGAGTCATGGAAGCACCAGAGGCAGTGACGGTGCACCAGAACTGCCACGGAACTGCCACGGAACGCGATTCCGTGAAGCCCCGGGCTCAGGCAGTCTCGAAGCAGGCAACCTCAGCGACTGGAAGGAAGCGGATGCTGACTGAGCAACTCCCCGTCCCACAGCCTGTGGCGGTCGGACTCCTGCGTGGAGCCGTCGCTGCGGAACTACCTCGTCGGCGGGCGTTGGCCGGGGTCCTCGGCGACTTCTGTCTGCGGCGGGAGCTTCGTCTCGCCGAGGTGATTCTGGATGACGACACCGAGCCCGACGCCCTTCTCACCCGCATCGAGGAGCGGGCTCACCTGTACGCCGTGGTCGTGCCCACGATCGCGCACCTCGGCAGCCACGCGGACGCCGACCGTCGGCTCAGGTACCTCGCCGACGCCGACATACGACTCCTCGTCGCACGAGGCCCCAGGACCTTTTCCCGACCCCGAGCGAGTGAGGCGGCTCATGGAACCACGAACCGTCACGATGAGGTTCCCGGCCGACCGGGCGAGTATCAGCTCCGTCCGCCACTGGGCGCAGCGCGTGATAGAGGAACTCGGCTTGGGCAATGAGGAGTTGATATCCCTTACAGGTGATGTGAAGGTCGTGCTGTCCGAGCTCGCCACCAATGGGGTCGTCCACGGTTGCGAGGGCGGACGGCCAGATGTGACGCTGGATGCGGCGCTGGGACTCACCGAGAACGGTGCGCTGCGGGTGTGCATCAGCGACCCCGGGGCCGGGCTGCCCGAAATGCGGGCTGTGGACCGGGAAGCCGTGGGCGGGCGCGGGCTCGCGCTCGTCCTCGCGCTGACGGACCGGTTCGGCGTCGACTCCCCCGCCAGAGGCGGGAAGTCGGTGTGGGCGGAGTTCGACCTGCTCTCCCCGGCCCGGGCCGCGTCGGCCACCACGGTCACTGCGGCCGCCGCGCGGGCGGACCGGCGCCGACGGACGGTGCCAGCACCGCCACAGGACCCGGTGGCCCTGGAACGAATACCGGCGGCGTGACCGCCTGACCACTGAGCCCCGGCCTGCGGCCGGGCTCCACAGCACCCGCCCGACGAGAGCGGGCCGCGGGAGAGCGTCGGACCGCCGCTCCGACAGGTGCAGCCCTCACTGCAGACCGGCCCCGCGTATTCACCCAGACGCCGATCCGGCCGAACGAACCGGTCTGTTCTCGACTTGGCCCCCGACACACAGAGCCGGACCTCCCCTTAGGCCGCCCCCTTCACGACCCGCCGACCCCGGACGAAAACCGGCACCTGCGTGACCACCGTGCCGATCGGCCTCCTCGTCGGCCGCACCGTCGCTCCTGCTCCAGCAGCACGTCGAGGCGGGGGCCACGAGCCACCCCGATTCCTCCGCATCGGGGGCGGACACGTCGCCACCCGTCTACCCCCAGTACCCCGCCTCGACAGGCATCGCACACCGGCCCGAGGCGGGACCGGCGGCTCCGGGTGAACCCCCGCAGCCGGAGCCGCCCACCTTCGCCGGCCTCGGCGACCCGCCGGGCCGGAAACCCGTCACGCCGAAGGGAGATTCGCCGTGCCGCAAACCGCCGCTCCGATCTTGGAGGCTCCCCAGCCTCCGCCGCCCCCGCCGCCTCCGCCCCCGGCCCCGCCGGTCCCGCAGCCGCCGTACCCGGGCCGGTAGCCCGATCCGGCTCTCGGCCGGGCGCCCTCGTGGCGTCCGGCCGAGGGCCGCCAACCGCCCCACAGACATTGCGCAGCCCTCGGAGGAAATCGTGTCCATCTCCCTTGAGCACGACCCCACGCCTTCCCAGCCCGTGACGATCGCGATCAGCGGTCCCGACAACGTCGGCAAGACCAAGCAGATCGGCATTCTGGCTCGCCGCCTCGGCCCCGCCGCCCACGCCACCGGACGGCTGGACGACTACGACCCGCGCTGGGACGCCATCAAGGCGAGGGGCATGAGCGCCTGGTGGTTCGAGCTCGGCCCGATCGAAGAGGTCGCCGACGTCCTCGCCAGCTCCTACCTGGAGCGCTCCCGCAGGCCTGCCGCCGCGCCCGTGCGGCTGATGGACCGGGGCATGCCGATGCTGGAAGCCTCGCTGGCCGCCACCGTCGCGGTGCGCGAGCGTCTCAGCCCCGACGAGGCTGCCGACCGGGCCCGCAAGCTGCTCGACGCCTACGCCTCCGACGTGCGAGCCGCCGAGGCCGCCGAGCACGGCACCGTGCTCCTGCACGACGATGACTCGGTGATCGGCACCTCCCGTAGCCTCTCCCACGAGCGACACGTCACCCCGACCTACGCGGACTACCAGCGACACCTCCACCTGCAGATGCACCGGCTCATCGCCGAGGGCAGGTGGGCGGAGACCATCGTGGTCGGCGAGCGCCGGGTCATGGCCGTCCAGGACGAGATCCGCCAGCGCTTACACCCGGTCGCCCCGCTCGTGCCGCCCCGCGCCCTGCCCGGGGTGCGGGTGATCGCGCTCGGTGGCATGTCGGAGAGTGGCAAGAGCACGGCGGGCGAGTACCTGCGGGTCAGGCACGGGTACGCCCGCCTCAAGATCGGCTACCTGATCGAGGACGCCGCCCAGCGCGCCGGCACCGCCGACCCGTATGAGCTCCCGGCTGTGGTGCGGGCCGAGCTGCTGGTCGACGGCCTCGACCGCTACTGCGCGGCCCACCACTTCCTCGACCACGTCACCATCGAGTCGCTGCACGACCAGGACGCGACCGCCGAGCTGCGGCGGATGCTCGGCGAGCAGCTGACCGTCGTGTACGTCGACGCGACGCCGGAGGTCCGTGCTGAACGCGGCACCGCTGGGCCTGAGGACGTGGTCGAGCGCGACGCCGTCAAGGCCCGCCGTGGCGCAGCCGGGATTGCCTCGCTCGCGCAGGAGGTCATCGACAACAACCACACCCGCCTGCATCTGGAGCGCCGCCTCGACGGGATCGCCCTGGCCCGCCGGTGGCCGCTGCGCAGGCCGGCCACCACGCCGGTGAACACGCTGGGCCTGCCCGTCCACCTGGAGTCCTACCTGTCCGAGCTGCTCGACCGCACCACCGTCCAGACACCGCCCGTCATCGACCTCCTCGCCGTGACCGGCAGCGGAGCCCGCGGCAAGTACCAGCATGGGTGGTCCGACCTGGACGTCTTCGTCGTCGCCGAGCAGGACGGCCTCCCCAGGCTCCGGCAGGCCCTCGCCGAACTCGAAGCCGAACTCGGAGGCGTCAAGCTCGGCCTGACCGTGCTGACCCAGGACGAGTGCCGCACCGGGGCGGTCACCTCCCGCCTGCTGCACGTCCTCATGCTGATCGGCTCCGGCTCCCTCGTGCCGCTGTGGTGCCGCCCCGGCCTGGCCCTCCCTGCCCCGGACGCGGCCGGCGACGTGGCGGCCAGCGTCGAGGCCGGCGTGCAGGCCGCCTTCGAGATCCGCCGCCAGATCCTCAAGGGAGCGCCCGACCTCCGCGCCCTGTTCAAGATCACCGCCCTGCTGGCCAAGGTGATGCTGCGCTTCGAGGGCACCGAGCGTGCCTCGGACGACGATGCGCTGGGTGTCTTCCTCGACCGCGAGCCCGCTATCGACGCCGACCTGCGTCGCCAGGCCCGCGAGGACCGCGAGAAGGCGGTGGAGCTGGCCAACATCGTGCTGGGCCACTGGCTGGCCACCATCGCTCTGCCGACGAGCCGCGTATGAACGGCCCCGCCGCCTCTGTCCCAGCCTTCCGCAAGATCCTCGCCCCCGCCGCAGCGGAGGCCGAGGTCCAGGGCTGGCAGGCCACCGCCCGCACGCTGCCGGTGCCCCAACTACTGGGCCACAGCCGGGCAGGCGGCAAGCACGTCGTGAGCTACGAGGACGTGTTCGCCGCCGGCCGCTGCACCATGCTGCTCGGCGACGTCATCGCCACCGCCGACCGGCACCCGAGCGCCCTGCCTAGGGTCACCGCGCTGATCGACGCCGTCTGCGACAGCCTGCTCGCCGCCGTCGCCGACAGCGGAAGTACCGCGCCGCTCTCGGACTGCGTGCCCGGCCTCTACCTGGACCGTATCCGCCCCGGCGGGCGGATCGACACCTGGTACCTGTCCGGCAGCCTCACCGTCCCTGCCCCACGCACCGACCAGCGGCTGCCCGTGCATGCCCTCACCGGTCACATCCTCGTCGTCAACGGCGTCCCGATGCGCCTCGACCTGCCCGCCATCATCTGGGAAGCCCGCGAAGCGCTCTGCTCCGTCCGTACCTGGGTCACTGCGCTCACCCAGGGCGACCCGACCGAACCGAACATCGCCGACCCGCTGTGCTGGCTCGACTTCCAGTACGCCGGCCGCAACACGGTCGCCGGGGAAATCACCATCCTCCTCTGGTACTTGCTCGGCATGGGCGGCTGGCTCGTACCGACCTACCAGCCTGACGTGTACGCCCGCACCCTCCCGCTGCACCTGCCGCCGGTCAGCACCCCGCACCTCGAACACGTCGACCACGACGAGCGCCACCGCCGCCTGGAAGTCCGCTACACCTGGGCGGTCGGCGCCGGGCGCCGGGCCGCAATCGATCGCCTGCTGAAGCGCGTTCGCGCCGACCTCGCGCCCGCCGCCGGACTGGCCCCGGACCGCTTCCTCGCCCAGATCCGCCACTTCCTCACACTGCGGATCCTTGGCGTCATCCCGCCCGGCCGCCTCACCGGCTACGACCTCCTCCTGCTCCTGGCCAAGCTCGCCGAGACCCAGCAGCCCGAGACCGTCTGCGAGACCTTCACCCGCACCCAGCCCGCGCCGGCCACCGGCCCCGACGATCGGACCGACGATGACCACACCCACGCCGCTTGAACTGCCCATCGCCGCCCTGCCGCTCCAAGGTCGGGTCGCGCTGGTCACCGGCGGAGCCACCGGGATCGGCGCCGCGATCGGCCGAGCCCTGGCCGCCGCCGGAGCTGCCGTCGCCATCAACCACCTCGCGCAGATCCGCCAGGCTCGCACCGTGCTCGCCGACGTGCGGCGCGAGGGCCGCAGCGGCATTGAGGTCAGCGCCGACCTGACTGACCCGAACGCCGTAGCCGCGCTGGTCAGTCAGGTCGAGTCCGAACTC
Source organism: Kitasatospora sp. NPDC058162 (assembly GCF_042884005.1). NCBI lineage: Bacteria > Bacillati > Actinomycetota > Actinomycetes > Kitasatosporales > Streptomycetaceae > Kitasatospora > Kitasatospora sp. NPDC058162. Next base: position 117,514 of record NZ_JBHVUS010000012.1, on the reverse strand, counting down.
GGGCCGGTCGACGTCCTCGTCAACAACGCGGGCGCCTACCCGCGCATCCCGTGGGACAGGCTCGGCGAGGACGACTGGGCGCTCGCCATCGAGTCCAACCTGACCATCCACTACCGCACTTGCCGGGCCATCACCCCGGGCATGACCGAGCGCCGATGGGGCCGGATCGTCAACATCGGCAGCGTCAACGCCCGCGCCGGCCGCCCCCGACTCACCGCCTACAGCACCGCCAAGGCCGGACTCCTCGGCCTCACCAGGTCGCTGGCCAGGGAACTTGGACCGGCCGGGATCTGCGTGAACACTGTCGTACCCGGGGCCATCCAGGTCGAGGCGGAGAACGACCTGCCCGCCCACCACCGAGCCCGACCCGAGGACCAAATCCGCCGCCAGTGCGTCCAGCGCCGAGGACGCCCCGAGGACGTCGCCGCCGCGGTCGCCTTCCTCGTCGGCCCCAGCGCGTCCTTCATCACCGGCCAGTCGTTGCATGTTGACGGCGGCTGGCTCCTCCACTGACCGCCCGTCCCACCGAACAGGAAGCAGGCCACCATGCAGCACCGCGTCCGCGCCGTCCTCCTCACCCCGAACGACACCATGCTGCTGATCAAGCGCATCCGCCCCGGCATCGACCCGTACTGGGTGATCGTCGGTGGCAAGATCGAACCGACCGACGCCAGCCCTGAGGAGGCCCTGCTGCGCGAGGTCCGCGAGGAGATCGCGGGCGAGGCCCAGGTCGTCAGCCACCTCCACACCATCGAAACCGGCACCGACCACGAGGACTTCTACCTCGCCGCCATCGAGAAGTGGAGCTTCGCGGACCGGACCGGCCCCGAGTTCAGCCAGGAAGGCCGAGGCGAGTACCTCCTGGAGGAGATCCCCCTCACCACCGAGGCCCTCGACGCAATCGACCTCCTACCCCAGGAGATCGCCACGGTCCTCCGGGAAGCGATCGAACGCGGGGACCTCCTCGCCGCCAGGTAGCCGCAGACCGGCAGCCAAGCGAGCGCACTGAATGCCACAAGTGCATGATGCTACGTCAAATGCCGTGGTACGTTCCGTGATCTAACCGAAAACAGGTGACCCCGGCAGCGCGCCAACGCTCCGGGGTCCGGCAACAGGAGCGACAACTCCCGATGCGGATCCATCGTAGCGCCCACGTGCGCAACTTCACCGTGCTGCCCAACGCCCTGCTCCAGTACCGGCGGCTGAGCTACACCGCCCGAGGCCTGCTCGCGGACCTCCTCTCCCGCCCCGACGGCTGGCGCGAGGACGGACGGCGCATGGCCGACACCAGCCCCCAGGGGCGTGGCGCCGTCCGCAAGGCATTGAAGGAGCTGACCGAGGCCGGGTACTACCGGGTCGAGAAGATCCGCATGCCCGACGGCACGATCATCACCGAGACCCACGTCTACGACACCCCACACCTCACGGCGCCGCCGAGTACCACCCGTCCGGCGCCCGGTGAGGCGGCAACCGGCCCTGCTGGCAGCCCTGTTGTAAAGGACCGGCAGCAAGAACCCTCCCTCCCCACGAGCCCGGCTGACGAAAGCAACCGGGGAGGAGAGGAGGAACCACCGGAGATCCGCGAGGCGGTCGCCACGCTGTTCCGGGTGATCCACCCCGAGCCCCGGCTGCGCCTGGGCGAGGCCGAAGCCGCCGAACTCGCGCCCCTCGTCGCACAGTGGCTGCAACGCGGCGCGGCCCCTGCCGACCTCGCCCAGGCCCTGCTGCCGGGCCTGCCCACCCCGGTGCACTCGGCGGTCGCCGTGCTCCGCTACCGCCTGGAGCACAAGATGCCGCCCGCCCAACCCGTTGCACAGCCACCGGCCCGGTACGCCGAGTGCGTCAAGTGCCACGACCCCGTGCCCCGACCCGGCATCTGCCGCCCGTGCGCCGGCTTGACCACCCGAACCCCCACGGCCCGCGAGGGCGCGGACGTGGCCGCCGCAGGTGCCGCCCGAGTCCGAACTGCCCTGCGCTCTGCGGTAACCGGCTGTCGGCCTGCACAGAGCGCCGCCTGAGACACGCTTGCCCAACGAAGCAGGTCACCCGCGGGTGTTCACCCAACGCCGGGCAGAGGAACCGCGGAAAGGCCGCTGCCCGGAACTCCTCACGGAGCCCCGGGCAGTAGCGCGTTCCCGTGCCTAGGAACTCCAGGGCTTCCAGGCGTCGGTGACGATCTCGACATCGAACGGTTCCGGGAGTCGAACGGACTCCCCGAACTTCCACTCACCCAAGGACTCGTACGTTCCCTCGGCCTTGTTCGGCTCGCCGAACAAGGTGACGCCGGGCTGACGCGGATCACGGTCGACCAGCAAGTAGTACGGCACCCCTGTCCGCGCGTACCCGCTCCACTTGGTGGGCTTGACCTGGCGACCGAACATGGGCCGACGGTCGTGACGGGCGTTGGACGATGAGGTCACCTCGACCACCAGCGCCAGATCGTGCGGGTGCAGGTGCAGGACGTCTTCAGCGCGCTTCTCCGCGTCGATGTCCTTCTGCACGACGACCATGTCGGGGACGTAGCCGTCCCCGATCTCGATAAGGTCCAGGTTGATGGCCTGTACGACCCGCCACTGGAAGTCGTCATCCGTGAACCACGCACGCTCGAAGCCCCGATGGATATCCGAAAGGATTCCCCCGTGGGCGTATACCGGCGCCGGCGACACGATGATCTCCCCTCCGACCACCTCGACTCGCGTGCCATCGTCCGGTAGCCGGAGGTATTCCTCCAGCTCTCCCCGGACCCACATGGCGTACGGCGAGTCAGGCAGAAGCAACTGCGCAAACGCAATCACCGACATGACTTCGCTCCCTCCGAGGTCGCGGCACCAGCCTGGCCGCCCGGTCGCAGATATACCACTGCCGCGCAAATCCTTCCTCCTAAGGAGCGGTTTGCGCGGCAACAGATTGACGCTCGACGTAGCCCAGGCAGTGACCATCGAATGAACCCCGCCATGATCACCTCAGCCACCAACCACTGCGGAGCCGGCCCGGCCCTCGAGAGAACAGAGCCCCTCATGGACAGCCTCACCTTCGGCCGTGTCACCGTAACCCTGCCCCACCTCAACGAGCCCGGTCTGTACCTGTCCAACGTCACCACCCTGGACTCCGCCCGGGGCATGGTCCAGGACTTCCAGTACGGCGACGCCGAGCTGCGGGCCCTGGACCTCGCCGAGACCCGCCTCATCACCGGCCGCATCTCCAACGTGCGGGCCGACCGCGTGCAACTCGACCAAGTCCGCCTCGACTCCGTCGAGTTCGACAGCTGCGACCTCGCCGCCGCCCGCATCACCGACAGCAAGCTCTCCCGCGTCGTCTTCCGCAACTGCAAGATCATGGGCGCCGGGCTCAACGGCGTGACCCTGGACAACGTCCTCTTCGACAACTGCAAGCTCGACTACACGACCTTCGAGCAGATCCGCGCCACCGGCCCGGTCGCCTTCTCCAAGTGCGGGCTCACCGAGGCGTCGTTCACCGGCTGCGACCTCGGCGGCGCGGTCCTCGACACCTGCGTCCTGCGACTGACCGAGTTCGGCCGGGGCAAGTACCAGGGCCTTGACCTGCGACACAACGACCTCACCACGCTGAGAGGCGTCGCCAACCTCGGCAAGGTCCTCATCGACCGCACCCAGCAGGCCGAACTCGCCGAAGCCCTGGTCGCCGAGCTGGACGTGACCTTCGCCGACACCCTCGACGACCGGTGAGCCACGCCTGGGAGGAACCCGCGTGACTCTCGCCATCGCCCACACCGATACCGCCGCCCTCACCGCCAGGTGCGACAGCACCGGCATCCGCACCGCCCGCGGCGAGCCCGAGTACGAAAACGGGGCCGTCCTCCCAGCCGGCTCCTGGCAGCCCCTCACTGCCACGAAGGCCCTCACCACCACCCCGAATTACCAGGACGGCCGCCGTATAGGCCTGCACATCGACAACTGGGACAGGCTCCGGCCGGGGGCGGGCACCCGCCGGCAGGCGGGTGGGGGGTGGACGGTGGGGAACGGCGGTAGAACTACCCAACAAAGCAGACCACGCGCGGGTGTTCACCCGACGACGGGCGAAGCGGGGCCCGGGCCCTAGCGGGCCCGGGCGACCAGGCTCCACAGGTGGGACGGGGCGGGGAGGCCGAGTTCGGTGCGCAGGCGGCGTTCGTAGCGGGCGACGTCCTGGAGGGCGTCGCCGGGGTTGCCCTCGGCGAGGTGGGCGCGGATGAGGCACGCCTGGCTGCTCTCGCGCAGCGGGTCGGCGCGGACGGCGGCGCCGGCCGCGGCCACCGCTTCCGGGAACCGGTCGGCTCCGACGAACGCGCGGGCCAGGGCCTCCAGGGCGTGCACCCGCAGGCGCCGCCAGTTGTCGGCCTCCAGCAGCGCCCAATCCTCGTACCAGCCCGGCAGCAGGTCCGCCGAGAGGTCCTCCACCGCGGCCAGCCCGAAGGCGTCCCGGCCCGGCGCCGCACCGGGGGCCAGGATCCGGCGGGCCAGCGACCGGGCGTCGCGCAGGTCCACGACAACGCCGTCGGCCAGTCTCAGCTCGGCCGGGCCGATCTCCAGCGCCGCACGGCCCGCCGCCGGCAGGCGGGACAGCGCCGAGCGCAGGCTGGCCAGCGCGCAGCGCTCCGTGACGTCCGGCCACAGCGTCCCGGCGACCAGCCCGCGCGGCACGTTCCCGTTGCAGCACAGCGCGACGAACGCGAGTAATCGCTCCGCCCCCGCGGACACGGTCACCGGCCCGCCGCCCGCCGAGAGGGCGAAGCCGCCGAGCAGACCCAGCCGAACGCCCGCGCCACTCCCCTGCGGGCGCCGATCGCCGCAGGCCATCGAACCACCCACTCTTCGCGTACGGACGAGCCTCTCCTCCATGCTGCTCCGCATGCCGCACGCTGTCGACCTCAGCCGAACTCAGTCGAAGTTGACGCAGTACCCGACCGGGATCGACGCCGTGACCCGGCCGGAGGTCAGGTCGATCGCCCGCGCGGTGGCGTTCTTCGTCCCGCAGTTGAACGGGTTGCCGGTGACCTCGCCGAAGCTGCCGCCCGCGAACCCGGCGTTCCGCACCGCCGTCACGGTCTGCGACCACTCCACGGTGCCGGTCGAGTTCAGGATGATCTGCACCCGCACCCGGCCGTCGACGTTGAAGTGGTCACCGTTGAACTTCAGTCGGCCGTTCGAGTCGTCGGCCCAGATCCGCACCGCCAGCCGCCGATCGTCGGCCTGCCCGTTGTCGAAGCGCGTCTGCGAGCGGGTCTCCGGCGTCACGCAGACGGTGTCGCCGACCCAGGCCTCGCGCCAGACGAAGCCCTGGACGCAGAAGCCGTCCGGCTGGGTCCGGAAGGGCACCTGGCTGTTGTCAAACGCCGCCTGGGACCGGATGTCCGGGGTCACGCAGACGTGGTCCCCCGGCCGGGCGTCCCGCCAGACGAAGCCCTGGCGGCAGGTGTCCGGGCCGAAGTCCTGGGCGTGCGCCGTGGTCACGCCCAGCGCGCCGCCGCCGAGGGCCAGGACCGCGGCCACAGCCGTGCTCGCCCCGGCCCGCAGGATCCGTCGAGTGCTCATCGTCCGCACCTCCTCGAAGAACCTGCGCCCAGCCTGCGCCGCCCCCCGTCACACCGCTGTGACGGGGGCCGACTGAACACCGGAACGCCAACACCTCGTACGTCCCCGTTCCTCAGCCCGCTGGATGCGATCCAGCGGGCTGAGCAGCGCCGGCGAGGGCTGGGGCGGGCAAGTCCCGGGCAGGGGCGTTCCCATGCCTAGGAGCTCCAGGGCTTCCAGGCATCGGTGACGATCTCGACCTCGAACGGTTCGGGGAGTCGAACGGACTCCCCGAACTTCCACTCACCCAAGGACTCGTACGTTCCCTCGGCCTTGTTGGGCTCGCCGAACAACGTGACGCCGGGCTGACGCGGATCACGATCGACCAGCAAGTAGTACGGCACCCCTGTCCGCGCGTACCCGCTCCACTTGGTGGGCTTGACCTGGCGACCGAACATGGGCCGACGGTCGTGACGGGCGTTGGACGATGAGGTCACCTCGACCACCAGCGCCAGATCGCGCGGGTGCAGGTGCAGGACGTCTTCAGCGCGCTTCTCCGCGTCGATGTCCTTCTGCACGCCGACCATATCGGGGACGTAGCCGTCGCGGCACCAGCCTGGCCGCCCGCTCGCAGATGTACCACTACCGCACAACCGCTTCCTCCGAAGGAGCGGTTTGTGTGGCAGCAGATTGACACGCAACATCCCTCAGGCAGCGACCACCGAAGGAACCCGCCATGACAAGCTCAGCCCACCAGCCGCACCCCGTCCAGGTACTCCGGGCCGGCACGCTGCGCGGGTGGTTCAGAGCCAGCCCTGGTGAGCGGCTTTGATGCCTGCTTCGAAGCGGCTGCCCGCGCCGAGGCGCTCCATGATCGAGGCCATGTGCCGGCCGACCGTGCGCGAGGAGATGCCGAGCCGCTGGCCGGCGGCGTCGTCGGTGAGGCCGGAGCCGAGCAGGCGCAGCAGTTCGCGCTCGGTGGCGGTCAGGCCGGTGCGCGGGTCCTCGGGGGTGGTGGCGCCGAGGGGGACGGCGGCGTTCCAGGCCTGTTCGAAGAAGTCGAGGAGGGCCGCGAGGATGCCGGGTTCGGTGACGTGCAGCGCGCCCTTGCGGTTGTCGGTCGGGTCGATGGGGACGAGGCCTTGCACGCGGTCGACGACGACCAGTCGCTGGGGGATCGTGGGGGCGGTTCGGACCTCGCCGCCCTGGCTGAGCAGCCACTGGGCGTAGGTGGTGACGTGCGGCTGGTTGCGCGTGGAGTCCTGGTAGAGCGTGCGGATGGCGATGCCCCGGTTGAGGGCTTCGGCGTCCGCGGGGCGGCTGGCGTCGAGGTCGTCGGGGCGCTGCTCGCCGGGCTGGCTGCTGAGGACCTCGGTGGTGGCGGAACGGCCCATCTGTTCAAGGCAGTTGTGGATGGCGTCCATGCCCGTCAGTCGCTCGCCGTGGGTGCTGCGGTGCTCGGCGCGCTCGGCGACCATGCGCGTGACGGCGGCCCGCGAGGCGGCCAACCGGGCCTGCCGGGCGGCGAGTTCGGCCTCCTGGTCGGCGAGCACGTCGGCGAGGCCGATCTCCGGGCTCACCGCGCGCATCTGGCCGGGCCGCTCGGCGGAGACCCGCACCAGAGTGAGCCGGCTCAGTTCGTCGAGGTGCTCGTGCACCTCGACCTGCGAGAGGCCGCAGTGGACGGCTATCTCGGCCAGGTCGAAGCGGGGGTGGTCCAGCATCGACCGGTACACCGCCACGGCTCCGGCGGTCAGCCCCAGCACTTCCAGCATTTGTGATTCCCCCAGGTCAGCAGCGGTACGCCCGTCGAACTCTCGGGTCGTATCCAAACAGCGACCACCCTTTTCCTTCAAGATCTTTTCGAAGGCTTTTGTGATGCTTCATCCGATTCACCGGGCGATTGAGTCCACCGTCACCCCGCCCCGGCATGACGAACCCGCGCCGCCTCGTGCGCGATTGCCCGGAGTTTGCTGGCATGTCCATGACGCATTGTCCGGATCCGGACAGGCCGATTGCCGACACCGGAAACGTCTTCCGAGGGTGCTCACCAGGGGCGAAGCTGGTGATCGCCGCCGGGGAACGCCCCGGAGCGACAGCCGGACGAAGCGTCAACCGCGGGACGTACGACCGGTACAGGACAGCCACACCCATCGACAGTGAGGGACTCCCGCCATGCTCCGCACCCGTATCGTCCAGGCCGCCGCGGTCGCCACCCTCGCCCTCGCCGCCATCACGGCCGCCTCCGCCACCGCCGTAGCGGCTCCGGCTCCGACCGTGACCCTGGCGAGCCTCGGATGGGGCGGCTGAGCCACCCATGGAGATCATCTACGCCAGCCTGACCAGCCGGCAGTCCGACGACGGCGCCCGGCCCGGCCACGAAGCAGACGTCGTGGACGCCCTGTGGGCCCACGCCCTGCCCGACGACGGGCTCCAGCACGTCAGCGCGCGCCGCGAACCCGGACGAGTCGATCTCCTGCTCTTCCTGCTGACCACGGACCCCTCCGGTGGCCCCGGCCCGCTCCACCGCGCCCACGGACTGATCGCCCGCAGCCACCGTCTCTCCCCGCTGCTCCACCGGCACTACCTGCCACCGGAGTTGCTCACCTCGGCGGCGGCGCCCACCCACCCGTGACGGGGGCCCACCGCCCGTTCGCACCCCAGACTTCCGGCCCGCCCGACGGGTCCGTCCCGCCGCAGCGGGACACTCCGGCGCGCACGCGTGTGAACACCCACGCGTCATAGGACGCCGGCCGCACCCCACGCCTCTCCCCGCCGATTCGGAGTACCGCCATGTCTTCCTTCGCCTCGAAGCTCACCCGCGTCGCCCTGGCCGCCGCCATCGCCGCCTCGGGCGCGGCCACCGTCGCCGTGTTCGCCCCGACCACCGCGCAGGCGGCAACCACCACGTCCTCCGTGGGCGGCCAGATAACCCGCAGCGAGGTCCTCGCCCGCGCCCAGTACTGGCTGGGCAAGCCCCTCACGTACGACCAGAACGGTGCCTCCACGGACTCCTCCGGCCGTAGCTACCGCACGGACTGCTCGGGCTACGTCTCGATGGCCTGGCACCTCGCCAGCAGCCCCAACACCCAGGGAATCGCAGACTCCTTCACTGTCCCGATCTCCCGTAGCGACCTGCGGCCCGGCGACGTCCTCAACTCGTACTACGAGCACGTCCTGCTCTTCGCCAAGTGGGACGACGACGCCCACACCAAGTTCTCCTACTACTCCTTCGGCTCGACCCCGGTGAAGTACGTGACCGGCAAGTCGATCAACGACCCCACGATCGACAGCCACGCGAACAGCAACTACCAGGCCCTGCGCTACAAGAACATCATCGACGACCCGACCGGGCCCTCGACGTACAGCGGCGACCTGCCGGTGTCCGGCCGCTGGAGCAACGGCTCCGCCACCACCGTCGGCGTCTTCCGCGACGGCACCTGGGCCCTGCGCGACGCGAACGGCAACACCACCCCCGTCGGCTTCGGCCAGGCCGGCGACCTCCCGATGACCGGCGACTTCGACGGCGTCGGCCACGACCAGCTCGGCATCTTCCGCCCCAGCACCAACACCTTCACCGTCCGCCACGACGACACGACCGTCACCTCGCTCGCCTTCGGCCAGAACGGCGACATCCCCGTCCCCGGCATGTGGGACCACAACGGCCACGCCCAGATGGCCGTCTACCGCCCCGGCACCAACACCTTCGTGGTCCGCCACGACGACGGCACGGTGAGCACCGCCGGTCTCGGCCAGGCCGGGGACACCCCGATCGTCGGCGACTGGGACGGCGTCGGCCACACCCAGATGGGCGTCTTCCGCCCCGGCACCAACACCGGCGACCAGAACCTCGTCGTCCTCCGCCACGACGACGGCACCGTCACCACCGCCGCCTACGGCGTCAAGGGCGACCTCCCCGTCACCGGCGACTGGGCCAACAAGGGCCGCACCACCTACGGCGTCTACCGCCCGGGCAACGCCACCTTCGCCCTCAGCAACGCCTACGCCGGCACCGCCGACTCCGTCTTCACCTACGGCAACGGCGGCACCTGGTCCTGACGACCGGTCACACCACCGGGGGCGGGCCGCACCACCTCCGCCCCCGGTGAGCCTCCAACCAGGCTCCCCCGCCCGCGACTTCCCTCCGCACCGCACCCGAGAGCGAGATCCTCCATGCCCGCCAAGCCGTCGACCCCGTCCGCCACCGCCCGTCTGGGCAAGGCCGCCCTGCTCGTCGCCTGCGCCGCTGCCGCCGCCGCCCCGGTCCTCACCGCCGGCACCGCCTCAGCCGCGTCCGTGACCACCTGGGACCGGGTCGCCATGTGCGAGAGCACCGGCAACTGGAGCATCGTCAGCGCCAACGGGCTGTACTACGGCGGCCTGCAGTTCTCCTCCAGCACCTGGAAGGCGTACGGCGGCACCGACTACGCGCCGCAGGCCAACCTCGCCACCAAGTACCAACAGATCGCCATCGCCGAAAAGGTCCTCGCCGACCAGGGCCCGGGCGCCTGGCCGGTCTGCTCTGTGAAGGCCGGTCTCACCAAGGACGGCCCGGCCCCCGCCTTCCCGACGGCCACCAAGCCCTTGACGTACAGCGGCGACCTGCCCGTATCGGGTCGCTGGAGCAACGGTTCCGCCACCACCGTCGGTGTCTTCCGCGACGGCACCTGGGCCCTGCGCGACACCAACGGCAACACCACCCCCGTCGGCTTCGGCCAGGCCGGCGACCTCCCGATGACCGGCGACTTCGACGGCGTCGGCCACGACCAGCTCGGCATCTTCCGCCCCAGCACCAACACCTTCACCGTCCGCCACGACGACGCCAGCGCCACCTCGCTCGCATTCGGCCAGAACGGCGACATCCCCGTCCCCGGCATGTGGGACCACAACGGCCACGCCCAGATGGCCGTCTACCGCCCCGGCACCGGCACGTTCATCGTCCGCCACGACGACGGCAGCGTCTCAACGGCCGCGCTCGGCCAGGCCGGGGACACCCCGATCGTCGGCGACTGGGACGGCGTCGGCCACACCCAGATGGGCGTCTTCCGCCCCGGCACCAACACCGGCGACCAGAACGTCATCGCCCTGCGGCACGACGACGGCTCGGTGACCACCGCCGCCTACGGCGTCAAGGGCGACCTCCCCGTCACCGGCGACTGGGCCAACAAGGGCCGCACCACCTACGGCGTCTACCGCCCCGGCAACGCCACCTTCGCCCTCAGCACCGCCTACGCCGGCACCGCCGACTCCGTCTTCACCTACGGCAACGGCGGCACCTGGTCCTGAGCCTCACGATCCCGTCGAGTCCGACGCACTTGAGCAACTACCAGGCGATGGCCCTGCACCACGTGGTGCAGGGCCATCGCCTTCCTGTGGCCGGCCGGCTGCCCGGTTCCGGCTGGGACCTGGTCGACAGCGCACCGTCGCCGCGGCCCGGCCGTTGGCGAGGGTGGCCCGGATCGCCCGGGTTCTCGGGCCCAGGCACTCGGCCGCGCCCGGCCGAACCGGTGGAACAAGGCACGACGGGTGGGGGGTGGACGGTGGGGAACGGCGCTGAACCTGCCCAGCAAAGCGGATCACGCGCGGGTGTCCACCGGAGAACGCCGAAACGCCGCCGCCCGGAGTCCCGGGCAGCGGCGTTCGGTACGGCGGCGAAGACCTCAGACGTTGAAGCCCAGCGCCCGCAGCTGGTCGCGGCCGTCGTCGGTGATCTTGTCCGGGCCCCACGGCGGCATCCAGACCCAGTTGATCCGCAGGTCCTGGACCAGGCCGTCGGTGGCGGTCTTGGCCTGGTCCTCGATGACGTCCGTCAGCGGGCAGGCCGCCGAGGTGAGCGTCATGTCGATGGTGGCCACGTCGGACTCGTCGATGTGGATGCCGTAGATCAGGCCCAGGTTGACGACGTCGATGCCCAGTTCGGGGTCGACGACGTCCATCAGGGCCTCGGTCAGGTCCTCGACCGAGACGGTGCCGGCGGTGGTGCCGACGATGACGACGCCGTTCGGCTGCTCCTCCGCGGCGGTGTCCGCAGCGGAGGCCGTGGCGTCGGCGGTGGTGGTGCTCTCGTCACTCATGGTCTTGTCCTCCTCTGCAGGATCAGTCGTTCACGACGGGGTGATTGGCGAGCGCCTGGGCGGTGGCGTCCTTCCAGGCCATCCAGCTGAGCAGCGCGCACTTGACCCGGGCCGGGTACTTGGAGACGCCGGCGAACGCGACCGCGTCCTCCAGCACCTCCTCGTCGCCCTCGCCCTGGCCCTTGCTCTGCATCAGCTCCAGGAAGGCCTCCTGGACGGCCTGGGCCTCGCCGACGGTCTTGCCGACGACCAGCTCGTTCAGCACCGAGGCGCTGGCCTGGCTGATCGAGCAGCCCTGGGACTCGTACGAGACGTCGGCCACGGTCGCGCCGTCGAGCTTCACCCGCAGGGTGATCTCGTCGCCGCACGTCGGGTTGACGTGGTGCACCTCGGCGTCGCCGTCCCGCAGCCCCTTGCCCTTCGGGTTGCGGTAGTGGTCCAGGATGATGTCCTGGTACATCGAGTCGAGCTTCATGATCGTCCTGCCCTGTCCCGTCAGCCGAAGAAGTTCCGGACGTGGTGCAGGCCGTCGATCAGCGCGTCGACCTCGCCCGGCGTCGAGTACAGGTAGAACGACGCCCGCGTGGTCGCCGGAATTCCGTACCGGAGGCAGACCGGACGTGCGCAGTGGTGTCCGACGCGCACGGCGATGCCCTGCTCGTCCAGCACCTGGCCCACGTCGTGCGGGTGGATGTCGCCGAGGGTGAAGGAGATCGCGGCGCCGCGGTCCACGGCCGTGCGCGGACCGATGATCCGCAGGTCGGGGACCTCCAGCAGGCGCTCCACCGCGTACTCGGTGATCGCGTGCTCGTGCGCGGCGATCTTGTCCATGCCGATCGCCGACAGGTAGTCGATGGCCGCGCCGAGCCCGACCGCCTGGGCGATCGGCGGGGTGCCGGCCTCGAACTTGTGCGGCGCCGGGGCGTAGGTGGACGAGCCCATGGTGACGGTCTCGATCATCTCGCCGCCGCCGAGGAACGGCGGGAGGTCCTCCAGCAGCTCCTGGCGGCCCCAGAGCACGCCGATGCCGGTCGGGGCCAGCATCTTGTGGCCGGTGAAGGCGACGAAGTCGGCCTCCAGCGCCTGCACGTCGAGCACCATGTGCGGCGCGGCCTGCGAGGCGTCGATGACGACCAGCGCGCCGACCGACTGGGCCTTGCGGACGATCGTCTCGACCGGGTTGATCGTGCCGAGCAGGTTGGAGACCAGGGTGAAGGAGACCACCTTGGTCTTCTCGGTGATCAGCTCGTCGATGTCCGACAGGTCGAGCCGGCCCTCGTCGGTGAGCCCGAACCACTTGAGCTTCGCACCGGTGCGCTGCGACAGCAGCTGCCACGGGACGATGTTGGAGTGGTGCTCCATCTCCGTGATCACGATCTCGGAGTCGGCGTCGACCTTGTACGGCTCGTCGGCCCAACCGAGCATGTTGGCAACGAGGTTGAGCGACTCGGAGGCGTTCTTGGTGAAGATCACCTCGTTGCGGCTCGGCGCGTTGACGAAGGCCGCGACCTTGTCGCGGGCGCCCTCGTACAGCGCCGTGGCCTCTTCGGCGAGCACGTGCACGCCGCGGTGGACGTTGGCGTTGTGCCGCTCGTAGTAGCCGGTCAGCGCCTCGAGCACCTGGCGCGGCTTCTGCGAGGTGGCCGCGTTGTCCAGGTAGACGAGCGGCTTGTCCTCGTGGAGCAGCCGCTGCAGGACCGGGAAGTCCTTGCGGATCGCGTCGGTGTCCAGCAGGCCGGACAGCGGAGCACCGGACAGCGGGCCACCGGACAGCGGAGCACCGGACAGCGGGGTATGGGTCACTCGGAAGCGCCCCCCTTCACATACGCCTCGTAGCCCTCGTTCTCCAGCTTGTCGGCCAGCTCGGCGCCGCCGGACTCGACGATGCGGCCGCCCGCGAAGACGTGGACGTGGTCGGGCTTGATGTACCGCAGGATGCGGGTGTAGTGGGTCACCAGCAGGGTGCCGACCTCGCCGGTGGAGCGGACCCGGTTGATGCCCTCGGAGACGATCCGCAGCGCGTCGACGTCCAGGCCGGAGTCGGTCTCGTCGAGGATCGCGATCTTCGGCTTGAGGAGCTCCAGCTGGAGGATCTCGTGGCGCTTCTTCTCACCGCCGGAGAAGCCCTCGTTGACGTTGCGCTCGGCGAACGCCGGGTCCATCTGCAGGGCGGCCATCGCCTCCTTGACTTCCTTGACCCACAGCCGCAGCTTGGGGGCCTCGCCGCGGACGGCGGTGGCGGCGGTGCGCAGGAAGTTGGAGACCGAGACGCCGGGGACCTCGACGGGGTACTGCATGGCCAGGAAGACGCCGGCCTTGGCGCGCTCGTCGACGGACATCTCCAGGACGTCCTCGCCGTCCAGCAGCACGGTGCCGCCGGTGACGGTGTACTTGGGGTGGCCGGCCAGCGAGTAGGCCAGGGTGGACTTGCCGGAGCCGTTCGGACCCATGATGGCGTGGGTCTCGCCCTGCTTCACGGTCAGGTCGACGCCCTTCAGGATCTCGCGCGGGCCGTTCTCGGCCTCGACGGAGACGTGCAGGTCGCGGATTTCAAGGGTTGCCATGTGTACTCAGGACTCCTGGTTGACGGAGACGAGCACATCGTCCCCTTCGATCTTTACGGGGTAGACAGCGACCGGCTTGGTGGCGGGCAGGCCGGAGGGCTTGCCGGTGCGCAGGTCGAAGCTGGAACCGTGCAGCCAGCACTCGATCATGCAGTCCTCGACCTCGCCCTCCGAGAGCGAGACGTTCGCGTGCGAGCAGGTGTCGTTGATCGCGAACACCCCCTCGTCGGTGCGGACGACCGAGACCGGCACGCCGTTGAGGTCCACGCGCTTGGGCACGTCCTCCTGGAGGTCGCTCAGCGCGCAGGCACGGAGGAAGCTCATCGGGATCAGACCGCCGCTTCCAGCTCGGCGTCGATCTTCTCCATGAGCTGCTCCTGGACCTCGGCCACGCCGATCTGCTGGAGCAGCTCGGCGAAGAAGCCGCGGACCACCAGGCGGCGGGCCTCGTCGGCGGGGATGCCGCGGGCCATCAGGTAGAACAGCTGCTCGTCGTCGAAGCGGCCGGTCGCCGAGGCGTGGCCGGCGCCGACGATCTCGCCGGTCTCGATCTCCAGGTTCGGGATCGAGTCGACCCGGGCGCCGTCGGTGAGCACCAGGTTCCGGTTGAGCTCGTAGGTGTCGGTGCCGAGCGCGGCGGCGCGGATCAGCACGTCGCCGACCCAGACCGCGTGGGCGTCCTGGCCCTGCAGCGCGCCCTTGTACGCCACGTTCGACCGGCAGTGCGGCGTGTCGTGGTCGATGACCAGGCGGTGCTCCAGGTGCTGGCCGGCGTCGGCGAAGTACAGGCCGAACAGCTCGGCCTCGCCGCCGGGGGCCGCGTAGTTGACCCGCGGGTGCAGGCGGACCAGGTCGCCACCGAAGGTGACGACCACGGACTTGAACGAGGCGTCCCGGCCGACCAGCGCACTGTGCTGGGCGGTGTGGACGGCGTCCCGGTCCCAGTCCTGGACGGAGACGAAGGTGAGCTTGGCGCCGTCGCCGACCAGCAGCTCGACGTTGGCGGCCCGGGTGCCGGTGCCCTCGTGGTTGAGCACCACGACGGCCTCGGCGAACGGCTTGACGTCGATCACCACGTGGGCGAAGCGGACCCCGCCCTCGGCGCGCACGTCGATCCGGACCGGCTCGGTCAGTACCGCGTCCTTGGGGACGGTGACCACGAGCGCCTGCTCGAAGGCGCTGAACGCCTGCGCGGCGACCCGGTCGACCGGCGTGCCGGCCTTGCCCAGCCGGGCGTCGTCCCGGCCGACGGTCTCGGTGGTGACACCGTCCGGCAGCGTGAACTCGACCTTGTCCTCGCCCCGCTCGCCGGCGGCGGCGGTGCCGTCGTGCAGACCGCCGAGGCGGTGCAGCGGCGTGAACCGCCAGTCCTCCTCGCGGCCGGTGGGCACCGGGAAGTCGTTCACGTCGAAGGACGGCTTGACCGCGACGCGCGCGTCGATCGGCTGCTGGACGGTGGTCCGGCCGGTGCCGGGGCCGGCGAGCTGCGCGCCCGCGCCCGCGGTGCCGACCTCGATCGAACCGGCGGTGGTCGCCCCGGTGGTGTTCCCAGCGACATTCAAAGGCGTGTCAGCCATGGCTGTTCGTAGTGCTCTCTTCTTCGGAAATCAGTGGACGGCGACAGCGGTCGGGGGTCAGCCGACCGAGCCCTCCATCTGCAGCTCGATCAGCCGGTTGAGCTCCAGCGCGTACTCCATCGGCAGCTCGCGCGCGATCGGCTCGACGAAGCCGCGGACGATCATCGCCATGGCCTCGAACTCGGTCATGCCGCGGCTCATCAGGTAGAACAGCTGGTCCTCGCTGACCTTGGAGACCGTCGCCTCGTGGCCCATGGACACGTCGTCCTCGCGGACGTCCACGTACGGGTAGGTGTCCGAGCGGGAGATGGTGTCGACCAGCAGCGCGTCGCACAGCACGTTGGACTTGGCGCCCTTCGAGCCCTCGCCGATCTCGATCAGACCGCGGTAGGAGGTGCGGCCGCCGCCGCGCGCCACCGACTTGGAGACGATGTTGGACGAGGTGTTCGGCGCCATGTGCACCATCTTGGCGCCGGCGTCCTGGTGCTGGCCCTCGCCCGCGAAGGCGATCGACAGGGTCTCGCCCTTGGCGTGCTCGCCCATCAGGTAGACGGCCGGGTACTTCATGGTGACCTTGGAGCCGATGTTGCCGTCGACCCACTCCATGGTCGCGCCCTCGTACGCCACGGCGCGCTTGGTGACCAGGTTGTAGACGTTGTTCGACCAGTTCTGGATGGTCGTGTAGCGGCAGCGGCCGCCCTTCTTGACGATGATCTCGACGACCGCCGAGTGCAGCGAGTCGGAGGAGTAGATCGGCGCGGTGCAGCCCTCGACGTAGTGGACGTAGGCGTCCTCGTCGACGATGATCAGCGTCCGCTCGAACTGGCCCATGTTCTCGGTGTTGATCCGGAAGTAGGCCTGCAGCGGGATGTCGACGTGCACGCCCTTCGGCACGTAGATGAACGAGCCGCCGGACCACACGGCCGTGTTCAGCGCGGCGAACTTGTTGTCGCCGGCCGGGATGACCGTGCCGAAGTACTCCTTGAAGATCTCCGGGTGCTCGCGCAGCGCGGTGTCGGTGTCCAGGAAGATGACACCCTGCTCCTCCAGGTCCTCGCGGATCTGGTGGTAGACGACCTCGGACTCGTACTGGGCGGCGACACCGGCGACCAGGCGCTGCTTCTCCGCCTCCGGGATGCCCAGCTTGTCGTAGGTGGCCTTGATGTCCGCGGGCAGGTCCTCCCAGGACTCGGCCTGCTTCTCGGTGGAGCGGACGAAGTACTTGATGTTGTCGAAGTCGATGCCGGTGAGGTCGGAGCCCCAGGTCGGCATGGGCTTCTTGCCGAACAGCTTGAGGCCCTTGAGCCGCAGGTTCAGCATCCACTCGGACTCGTTCTTCTTCGCCGAGATGTCGCGGACGACGTCCTCGCTGAGCCCGCGCTTGGCCGTGGCACCGGCGGTGTCCGGGTCGGCCCAGCCGTACTCGTAGTTGCCGAGGCCTTCGAGCTCGGGGTGCGAAACGGTGTCAGTCATGCGAGCTTCCTAACGCGCGGACGCTGAATCTTCGGTGGACGCGGAGTTTTCATGTACTGGCAGTCGGCACTGCATCGGAGCCGCGGCCCGCGGGGGGCTGGGCGGGCGACGATGCGGCACCGGGTGCCGGCACATAGGTGGTGCAGACCCCGTCGCCGTGGGCGATGGTGGCCAGCCGTTGCACATGGGTGCCCAGGAGCTGGGAGAAGACCTCGGTCTCCGCCTCGCAGAGCTGCGGGAACTGCTCGGCGATGTGCGCGACCGGGCAGTGGTGCTGGCAGAGCTGGGCGCCCGCCGGGGCCTTGGCCACGGCCGACGGGACACGCCGCACCGTGGCAGCGTACCCGTCCGCGCTCAGCGCCTGGGCGAGGGCCTCCGGGCGTTCCTGGGCGTCGGCCCCCCGCAGTGTCTCCCGGTACTTCTCGCCCTGCTTGCCGAACCGGGCGCGGGCGAAGGCGGCGACCGCCTCCTCGCCCGCCTTGCCGCCGCCCACCGCGTCGGAGATCCAGCGCAGCGCGTCGGCGGCGAGCTGGTCGTACGCCTGGTAGAAGGCGTCCCGACCGGCGTCGGTGAGGGCGAAGACCTTGGCCGGACGGCCCCGGCCCCGGCTGCCGTAGACCCGCTGTTCGCGGGACTCGACCAAACCGGTGGCGGCCAGGCCGTCGAGGTGGCGGCGGACGGCGGCGGCGGTGAGGCCGAGCCGGGTCGCCAGGTCGGCGGCGGAGGAGGGGCCGTGGTCCAGGATCGACCGGGCGACCCGGTCCCGAGTGGCCCGGTGGCCCTCCAGCAGCACCTCGGCCGCCGTCACGGGCACGTCACAGCCGGGGGCCGACTCGGCCTCCTGCTGCGGGGTGTGCTCGCGCATGTTTTTCACAACACCAGTGTTGCGTAATTACTTCCGGCAGGACAAGCCGTGATCCAGGCCTCACCCGTGGCATCTGTCACGCAGGTAAGCCTTACCTGAGCTGCGAAAACGATCACCAAGGCCGGTGGACGGCCTGCGCGTTCGGCCCTCTTAGACTCGCCGGTATGCATTCCGAACCCGCGGTCCAGGTCGCCGGGCTGGTCAAGCGCTACGGCGACAAAGCCGCGGTGGACGGCCTCGACCTCACCATCGCACGCGGCGCGATCACCGCCGTGCTCGGCCCCAACGGCGCCGGCAAGACCACCACCATCGAGACCTGCGAGGGCTACCGCCGCCCCGACGCCGGCACCGTCCGCGTCCTCGGCCTCGACCCGGTCGCCCAGAGCGCCGCCCTGCGGCCCCGGATCGGCGTCATGCTCCAGTCCGGCGGGGTGTACGCGGGTGCGCGCGCCGTCGAGATGCTGCGCCACACCGCCAAGCTGCACGCCCACCCGCTGGACGTGGACGCCCTGGTCGAACGCCTCGGCCTCGGCTCCTGCGGCCGCACCACCTACCGCCGGCTCTCCGGCGGCCAGCAGCAGCGGCTCGCCCTGGCCATGGCCGTGGTCGGCCGCCCCGAACTGGTCTTCCTGGACGAGCCCACCGCCGGCCTCGACCCCCAGGCCCGCCGCGCCACCTGGGACCTGGTCCGCGACCTGCGCCGGGACGGCGTCACCGTGGTGGTCACCACCCACCACATGGACGAGGCCGAACAGCTCGCCGACCACGTCGCCATCGTCGACCGCGGCAAGGTCATCGCCGGCGGCACCACCGAGGAGCTGTGCCGCGGCGGTGCCGAGGACGCCCTGCGCTTCGACGGCCCGCCCGGCCTCGACCTCGGCCCGCTGCTCAAGGAACTGCCCGCGGGCGCCGCCGCCACCGAGACCGCCCCCGGCAGCTACCGCGTCGAGGCACCGCTCGACCCCAGCCGACTGCTGGCCACCGTCACCGGCTGGTGCGCGGCCTCCGGCGTCCTGCCCGAACGGCTCGCGGTGCAGCGCCGCAGCCTCGAAGACGTCTTCCTCGACCTGACCGGACGGGAGCTCCGCTCGTGACCGACTACTCGCCTAGGCCCGGTGCGGCCCCGGTCGGCCGGATGCTGCTCGCCCAGACGGCCTTCGAGACCAAGATGCTGCTGCGCAACGGCGAGCAGCTGCTGCTCACCGTGGTCATCCCGACCGTGCTGCTGGTGCTGTTCTCCGCCGTCGACGTCGTCGCCGTCGAGGGCCCCGGCAAGCGGGTCGACTTCCTGGCGCCCGGCCTGCTCGCGCTGGCCGTGATGTCCACCGCCTTCACCGGGCAGGCCATCGCCACCGGCTTCGAGCGCCGCTACGGCGTGCTCAAGCGGCTCGGCGCCAGCCCGCTGCCGAGGGGGACCCTGCTGACCGCCAAGACCGGCTGCGTGCTGGTCACCGAGGTGTTGCAGGTCGCCCTGCTGTCGGTGATCGCCCTGGCGCTCGGCTGGTCCCCGCACGGCAACCCCTTGGCCGTCGCCGCGCTGCTGGTCCTGGGCACCGCCGCCTTCTCCGGGCTCGGCCTGCTGATGGCCGGCACCCTCAAGGCCGAGGCCACCCTGGCCGCCGCCAACCTGGTGTTCATCCTGCTGCTGCTGGCCGGCGGGGTGATCGTGCCGCTCACCAAGTTCCCGGAGGCCGTACGGTCCGTGCTGGAGCTGCTGCCGATCTCGGCGCTCTCGGACGGGCTGCGCTCGGTGCTCCAGCACGGCGCCGGGGTGCCCTGGTCGGACCTCGGCATCCTGGCCGGCTGGGCCGTCCTGGGGCTGGCCGCGGCCGCGCGGTTCTTCCGCTGGGAGTGACCTCGCCCCCTCGCAACGCAGCGACGCCCCCGACCTCTTGAGGCCGGGGGCGTCGCGCGTTTCAGCCGATCGCCGAGGGTCAGCCCTGGCTGCCACCGCGCCGCTTGCGGGCGAGCAGCACGAGCGCGCCACCGACCAGCAGCACGCCGCCGCCGGCCGCCGCGATCATCGGGGTGGCGTCGCTGCTACCGGTCTGGGCCAGCGCCGGGGCGCTGGTGCTGGGCGCCGGGACGGCCGGGGTCTTGCTGGGGGTGGGGGTCACCGAGGGGGTCGGGGTGGCGCTCGGCGTCGGGGTCTGGGTCTTGGTCGGGGTGGGGGTAGGCGTGGGGGTCTTGGTGGGGGTCTCGGTCGGGGTCGGGGTGGGGGTGTGGCACGGCGCGATGGTCTTGGTCTCGTCGATGCTCCACCCCTTCTCGGCCGGGGTCTCGGTGGTCTTGACCACCAGGTGCGCCGTGACCGGGGCGTCGTGGTCCTTCACCGGGAAGGTGCCGTGGAACTCCTCGGGGAAGGTCTTCCCGTCCAGGACCTTCTCGTCGCCGACGGTGAGGCTGACGGTGTTCTGCACGTCCTTCTTACCGCTGTAGTTGATCAGGTCGATCACGACCTTGTCGCAGGTCACCGACCAAGTCGGCACGTGCGCCGAGGCGTTGGTGGCCAGTGCCAGCGGCAGGAGAATTCCGGCCGCCGCCGTACCGGCGAGTGCCGCCGCGCCCATCCGAATGTGCCGCTGCTGTCGCGCCATTACCCTGTTCCCCTCCGAACGGTCTTGCGCAGCAGGCGGGTTGAAGTGGTTCGTGGAGGCCCACTACGACATGTCCGGGGGACTCTACCGGCACTTCCACACCTCACCACACCCCGCCGTGCGACCGGATTTCGTCTGTCGGTCCGTTCCTGGATGTGCATGACCAGCCCATCACAGCTGCCACCTCGCAGAACGCGGAATCGGCAAACTTGAATGAACTTCGTCACCTTCAGAACAGAACGGCGCCCCCGGTGATCAGGTTCAATCACCGGGGGCGCCTGTCGACACGTCGACGAACAGCCGGGCTGCTCAGGCCCCTTCGGGCCTCTCAGGCTTTCTCAGGCCCGCTTCGCGGCCTTTCGCCGGGCCGCCACCACGATCCCGCCACCGGCGGCGAGCACCACGGCGCCGCCGATCGCCAGCGGCAGCACCGGGCCGGAGCCGGTGTGCGCCAAGTTGCCGCCCTCGTTCGCCTGGGCCGACGGGCTGGCCGAGGCACTCGGGACGGCCGCCGTGCCGGAGGCGGACGGGCTGGCCGAACCGCTCGCGCTCGGCTTGCCGGTCGCCGGAACGCTCGGCGAGCCGGACGGGCTCGCCGAGGAACTCGGCGTCACCGGGCTGGTCGGCGAACCGCTCGGCACCACCGGCGGCACGCTCGGCGTACCGGTCGGGGTCGGCACGACGGTGCCGGGCAGGCAGCCGGTGAAGGGGTAGTGGTGGGTCTCCGCGCCGCCCTTGCCGGTCAGCGAGGCCGCGATGACCGATCCGTTGACCGGTCCCCCACTCCCCAGGTCGAAGGCGGCGTTCGGCGCGAGCACGGTACCCGCCCAGGCGGCCCCGCTGTTCTTGACCACCTTGGTCGCGGTGGGGAAGTTCCAGAGCAGCTTGGCCCGGATCGCACCGCCCGCCGCGCTCTGGTTCTTGTCGTCCAGCAGGAAGGCCGACTTGCCCTCGTCCCACAGGTGGAAGCCGGTGGTCCCGGCGGCCGCCATGTCGTACGAGCCGCCGGTCACGTTGATGACGGTCACCGAGCCGGCCGGCACCTTGACGAAGACGTCCTTGGCACCCTGAAGCTTCCCGGCGTCGACGGTGAAGCTGTTGTACTTGGCGTCGCCGCCGGTGAAGGTGAGCTCGGCGCCCTTGGCCTGGACGGTGGCCCCGGCGGTCTGCGGCACGGCGGCCAGCGAGGTGGCGGCGGCGCGCAGCTTGGCGAACTCGGCCTTGAAGTCGATCGGCGACGCGCCCTGGGCGATGCTGCCCGCGTGGGCCTGAACAACGACGTTGTCGGCCTTGGAGCCGTAGACGCCGTTGCCCTTCATCACCTGGGTGTTCTGGCCGGTGATCCGGCCGGCCACGACCAGCGCGTTCTTACCGGGCAGGGCGTCGACCTCGGCGGAGGTGAGCTCCTGGCCGACGGAGAAGCCACCGGTGAAGTCGGCGTTGCCGCCGACCGCGACGGCGCCCTCGGCGTCGGGGGTGTGGGTGTCATCGCCCTCGATGAACTCGCCGTAGAGGTTGGCGACCCCGAGGGTGCGGCACTGCTCATCGGTGCCGGTGGTGCCGACGGCCTGGGCAGCTGGGGCGATCAGGCTCGCGAGTGCGAGCGAGCCGCCGACCGCGAGCGCGGCGGCGGAGGTGGAAATGCGCATGTGCGGGTCTCCGCTTGTGCGGGAGGAGTGGGAGAGGCCCGAAAAAGGTATGGACCAATCCGCACTCTTTCGGCCAAACGGGTGAATGGTCAAGACCACTGACCGGCTTGCCCGAACAGTCCGCTTTGCTCACCGGCCGGTGCAGCCCGCGCCCCGCCCCAAGATCGCCCGTAAAGCCGCCTACGATGGAGCCCGTGCTGAACCCCTTCTCCCTGCTCGCCGAGCGCTGGCAGCCCACCGCCGCGATGGTCCGGCGCGCCACGTTCGCCGCGCTGGTGATGAGCGTGGTGATCGTCGTCACCGGCGGCGCCGTCCGCCTCACCGCCTCCGGCCTCGGCTGTACCACGTGGCCCCGTTGCACCGCCGAGAGCCTGACGCCCACGGCGGAGATGGGCTTCCACGGCATCGTCGAGTTCACCAACCGGATGCTGACGTACGTGCTGAGCGCGGCGGTCGGCTGGGCGATCCTGGCGGCGCGCTGCCACCGCCCGTGGCGGCGCAGCATGACCAAGCTCGGCTGGGCCCAGTTCTGGCTCGTGATGAGCAACGCGGTGCTCGGCGGCATCACGGTGCTGACGGGCCTCAACCCGTACACGGTGGCGCTGCACATGATCGCCGCGATGGCGCTGGTCTGGGTCGCCCTCCTCATGTGGGAGCGGTCGAAGGAAGGCGACGGCGCCCCCAAGCTCGCGGTCGCCCGCCCGATCCACCAGCTCTCCTACGTCCTGGTCACCGTGGTCGGCCTCCTGGTCGCGGCGGGCACCCTGGTCACCGGAGCCGGCCACCACCCGGGCACCCCGCAGGACAACAAGATCGTCCCCCGCATCCCGATCGACTACGACAGGCTCGCGCAGTTCCACGCCGACCTCGCCTTCGTCTCGGTCGGCCTCACCATCGCGATGATCTTCGTCTTCGCCGCGATCAAGGCTCCCCCGGCAGCCAAGGCCCGCACCAAGGAACTGCTGGCCGTCCTCCTCCTCCAGGGCGTCTTGGGTTTCATCCAGTACTTCACCGACGCCCCCGAGCTCATGGTCGGCCTCCACATGCTCGGCGCCACCCTGACGTGGATCGCCGCCCTGCGCATCCCCCTCGCCCTCCGCACCCGCGAGGCCGAAGCAGTCGTCGACGAACTCCCCACCCAGGCCCCCCAGGCCGCCGCAGTCTGAGCACCGTCGCGAAGGCCCCCATCCGATTCGGATGGGGGCCTTCGCCGTGTCACAACAGCTGCGTTCCCAGCATCACCACGCCTCCACCCCGTCCCGCAGGTACCGCGTGCTGCCGTCCGAGATTGCCCTGGCAGCAGCATTCAACCGATTCCGCTGGCGGATTCGGAGCCGGTTGGCTGCCTCCGCAACCGGCAGGAATGTGGCCTCGGACAGTTCGTCGTCGTGTGGGCGAACCCTCGCGGCCTGAGCGGGCGGAAGGGTTCCCGCGTCGAAGATGAACGCGATCTGGTCGTCCCACGGGCCGTGCGGTGCAACCCAGTCCACGACCAGCAGGCGACGGATGGTGATCTCCAGGCCCAGTTCCTCACGCAGTTCCCGCACAGCAGCCGCGTCCGGTGATTCGTTCTCCTCCGCCATGCCGCCAGGCAGGTCCCAACCCTCCTTGTAGGTCGGGTTGACGGTCAGGATGCGACCGGTCAGGTCGCGCAGGATCACGTCCGCCGACACGCGCTTGCGGGCTTGTCTCGCATTGCCCTCGGCGAGGTAGGCGTTCCAAGCTTCGGTATCGGCAGGTACAGGCCTCACGTTGAACCTCCCCGAGGCGACGGGATGATGTCAGCGAGCATGAGTTGCCGGGCTCTGCGCGCCTCATCGAATCGTGCCAGGTACTCACCGACCGGACCGTAGTCGCGGTGCCTTCCGAGAAGTTCACGGAGGTCATCCATCTGATGAACGACCCGGACGGACCCGAGCGTCGGGCTGGTGTCGAGAAGATCGGTTCCGACGCCGATCGCGGCATCCAAGTCGCCGCGATCGGCATGGATACGGGCAAGGGTGATGCGGCTGAAGGTCAGCGAACGGGCACGCCCCTCCTCGCGCAGCACGACAGCTTGCTCCCCATGGCGAAGAGCCTCCTTTGGCAGGCCGAGGTCACTGAATGCCAGCGCCGACTCGCTGGCAAGGGTGGCGTCGTCGAACGGGCTCAACCATGGGTGCTCATCATCGGCTCCGCCCACAAGAGCCGCGTAAGCATGATCAAGTGCTTGCGAGGCCGGACCGTAGTGCCGCGAGGCTGCCAACGCTCGGGCCAGCATGGTGTTCAGGCGAGCCATGAGGGTTGGCAGATGCGGACCCCGGCCAGCCAATTCAATCCCGACGGTGGCCCAGTGAACGGCCTTCGCCTGATCGCCGACCTGGAGGCACAGATGGCTGGTGCTGGCTGCCACGTGCGCCGTCAACGGCAGATCGCCGGAAGCACGCGCGAGAGGAAGTGCACGAGCGAAGTGCCGAGCAGCAAGGTCGTCACGGCCAGAATCGTGCGCCATCCAACCGGCCATTTCGGTGAGCGCAGCAGCGGCAGCGAAGACGTGTGGGCTACTCGCAACATCAACCAGACGCGGCGCCACCTGGCCCGAGAGGTGGTGAAGCACGGCTGAGTACAGGCGCCCACCTCCCGCCTGCCGATCTGCACGACGGAAGGCCTCCATGGTGGCCAAGTCGCTGCCGCTCTCGGCCTCCGGAGGAGCCGCCGAAGGAGCTGAGGACTCGGAGGCCAGATCTGGTTCCCAGGATCTGCGGGCAAGGCCGAGCAACTCTCCGGGGATGTGGAAGGCGTCTGCGATCTGCTCGAACAGCGCCAACTTCTCGACCCTGGTCTTGCCATTCATGTAGTCGTACAGCCGCCCTTGGCTGATCTCCACAGCTGCGGCAATGCGCCGGGTACTGACACCGCGCGCGTTGAGGAGCCGAAACACAGCGCCCATGTCACGGGCCTCGCATGCTCTCAGGAGACGCTGCTCCTGGAGCAGACCTGCCACCACCTCATACAGGCCCGGCTGAACACCCACCGTTTCGCCTCCTTCACGATGTGTATCGATCGTAGGCTCATGAGGTCGATGCTGACTCCGATTTGGAGTCACCTCCTCGGAGTCTCCGGGGCAGACGAGACGGCCTTGAATGTGGATCAGCCACCCTGATCCACCCACGGGAGCAGTCCGATGCCTCAACTCACTGCAGTGCCAGTCCGGGTGATCGACGACACCGGGCAAGCAGCAGTGCCCGCTGCCGGTCGACTCACTGCGCCGGCGACCATATGCCTGCCGTATCGGCCCGAGTCGGTGGGCATCGCCCGCAGCTTCGTGCGCACGAAGCTGCGGGAATGGGGGCTGGACGACCTGGTGGACGACGCCGTCGTCATCGTCAGCGAACTGGCCACCAACGCGGTCGAGACCTGCTGCCGGACCCGCATGCTCGTCGGCATCCGCCGGCCGACCGACCGGACCCTGCGCATCCTCGTCGGGGACGGGTCCCGCTCGATGCCAGTGATGGTCCAGGCCGGCCCCGACGCCACATCCGGCCGGGGCCTGGCGATGGTCCACCGCCTCACCCGCGGCCGCTGGGGCGTCACGCCCCTCCCCTTCGGCAAGGTCGTCCACGCGGACCTTGCGACGCCCTCCCCGATCCCCCGGTGAACTCACCACCGCCGGACGACACTTACGAGTCCGACGATGCGCCGCCGCCCCCGCCCGTCCCCGACCCCAACCGGGTGTGGGCCGCCTACGGGGTGTCCGCTGCAGCCGGGCTGCACGTCGTCGCCGCGGCCCTGATCCTGATCAACCGCTCCCACTGAACTCCCGTCCGCGCCGCCGGCCCGGCGGCGCGGACGGGATCACCAATACGCGTCAACATTCAAGGAGGACCCATGGGTTGGGGAACCGACAAGCCCAGCGGCGGCAAGCACGGGGGCAAGAAGGACCCCGGCACGAGCAAGCCGTCCCCCGACGGTCAGCGCCCGGCGCCCGACCCGAAGCACAAGAAGGACGAGGGCAACAAGTGACGGACCCCGTGCATCGACCGGAGCAGGCCGCCGTGCGCGGCCTGCTCCGGGCCGTCGGCGAAGCGCTCGACGGCCCGGTCCCCCGCGAGTGGAAGGAAGCGGTCACCGCGATCCCTCGCCACCGTTTCCTCCCCGAGCGGATCTGGCTGGAGGACGACCAGGGCGGCTACCAGCCCTGCGCCCTCTCGACCGACCACCACCGCTGGTTCGAGGCGGCCTACGCCGACGCGCCCGTCGTCACCCAGGTCAACGACGGCCAGGCATCGGCCGATCCGGCCGATGCCTGGCCCTCTTCCTCCGCCTCGGCCCCCTCGATCGTCGTCCGCATGCTCCGCGACCTCGACGTCCGGCCCGGCATGAACGTCCTGGAGGTCGGCACCGGCACCGGCTGGAACGCCGCCCTGCTCGCCCACCGCCTCGGCCCTGGGCACGTCACCTCGATCGAGATCGACCCCGAGGTCTCCGAACAGGCCTGGGCCGCCCTGAACGCCGCCGGTCTGGACGTGGACCTGGTCTGCGGAGACGGCGCCCAGGGCTGGCCCCGCCGGCACCCGTACGACCGGATCATCTCCACCTGTTCGGTCCGCCGCGTGCCCTGGGCCTGGATCGAGCAGACCCGCCCCGGCGGCATCATCCTCACCCCCTGGGACAACCCCCTGGTGTGCTGGGGCCTGCTCAAGCTCACGGTCGAGCACGACCGCGCCCAAGGCCGTTTCAGCCCGCACTCCGCGTTCATGCTGATGCGCAACCAGCGGCAGGACCTGCGGATCTTCCGCGATGTCGTCCGGGACGACCACGTACCGAAGGAATCCGTAACCACGCTGCCACCGTGGAGCATCACGGGCGACCACTGGGAGGCCCGCTTCGCCCTCGGCCTCCGACTGGGCGACGTGTGGACCGCCTGGGAGGACGAGCCGGGCGTCGACGGCGTCGACACCCGGCTCTGGATCGCGACCACCGACGCCCGCTCCTGGGCCGCCGTCGACCACGCCGACGACCAAACCGATCACTTCACCGTCTGGCAGCACGGCCCCCGCCGCCTCTGGGACGAGGTCGAAGCCGCCCACCACTGGTGGGAGCAGCACGACCGCCCGACACCCGACCGCTTCGGCCTCACCGTCACCGCGGACAGCCAATGGCCCTGGCTCGACCACCCCACCCACCCCGTCCGGGCACCCGACCAGAGGGTGCTGTGACCAGGGCGATCGCTCATGCCATCGCCGACCAGCCAGCGCAAGGCACGGAGGGATGAGCCCATCAGAACAACCCCGCGCCGCCCTGGTGGACACGTGCACCGGGAACTACGCGATCACCGCTCCGGGGGCATGGCCGTTCTTCCGGCGCGAGCCCGGAAGCACAGCGGCCACAGCCGAGGAGACAACCGATACGGTGGTGTCGAGCAGCAGGAGGATCGGATGAGCGTCCAGCCCGCACACCACCAGGAACAGCAGCCGCGGGTGCCACGCACCCCGGACGGCATCGCCGAAGCTCTCACCGGCGCCCGCCGCATGGCCTTCTACCGCGAACTCGGCCAAGCCCCGATCGGCCAGGTCGAGCAGGTCCTGAACCGCTGGTGGTGCGAGGCGGAGATGGATGCCGACCCTGAGCAGGACCGCATCATCGCCGCGGCCCGCGCCGGCACCCTGCCCACCGTCACCATGGCCGACATCGTCCGGCTGCGCCGGGAGCGGGGCGGAGAACTGCCAGGTGAGTGACATCGATCCGGAGGACCTGGCGACACCGCCGGTGACTGGCGCCGACTTCCGATCCCTCACGGGCGCGGCCTGGTCGAGTACGTCATCGACAGCGACAACCACGTCGTACGACTGACCCGGGTCATCCCACTTTGATCCATGCTCTCCAACCGAAACGACGGCCCGGCTCCCCAGGTGGGGAGCCGGGCCGTCGGCATCGGCAGAGGAGTGCTCAGCCGCCGAGCTGGAGGCCCGCCATGCGCTTCCACTCATAGGCGCTGGTCTTGACCTTGAGGCCCAGTTCGCCCTCGAAGTCGTCGTGCAGGGTGAGCCCGGCCAGCTCGGCGGCTCGGCGGCCGACGGCGTAGGTGGGGGCCACCTGGTCGCCCCAGGCGCCGTCCGCGCCGACCACGACGATGCGGGTGGCCACGGCGCCGACGTACTCGACGACCGCGTCGGCGCTGCCGCCGTGCTGCTGGGCGAAGCTGGTCAGGTGCTTGGCGATGCGCTTGGCGCGGCGCTCGGTGCGGGCGTCCGGCGCGGCGGCGGTGGCGGTCTCTGCGCTGCTCATGCCCGCATGCTACCCACCGGTAGTCGTGCTGGCGACGGGAGCGCCCTGTGCACCGGGCCACATACTGGATGCGTGACCTTCTCCGGCTGGCCGGCCGAGGCGCTCGACTTCTACGAGCACCTCGAAGCCGACAATTCCAAGACCTTCTGGCAGGCCCACAAGGAGCAGTACGACGACGTCGTACGGGCGCCCATGGAGCTGCTGCTCGCCGAGCTGGAGCCGGAGTTCGGGCCGGGGAAGATCTTCCGCCCCAACCGCGACGTCCGGTTCAGTGCCGACAAGTCCCCGTACAAGACGCACATCGGCGCGCACCTGGAGGCCGGTGGCTACATCCAGCTCTCCGCCGACGGCCTGGCCTGCGGCAACGGGATGTACCAGCTCGCGCCGGACCAGCTGGACCGCTACCGCGCCGCCGTCGCCGAGGACGTCAGCGGTGCCGAGCTGGAGCGGGTGATCGCCGCGGTGGAGAAGGACGGCCCCCAGGTGTTCGGCCGGGACTCCCTCAAGACCGCCCCGCGCGGCTTCCCCAAGGACCACCCGCGGATCGAGCTGCTCCGCCACAAGGGCCTGGTCGCCTGGCAGGAATGGGCCCCCGCGAAGTGGCTCGGCACCCGCACCGCCCACACCCGGATCACCGCCTTCCTGCACGCCTCCCAGCCGCTCAAGGACTGGCTGGACGACCACGTCGGCCCCTCCGAACTCCCGGCACGGTGACAACGCGAAGAGCCCCGGTCCACCAGGACCGGGGCTCTTCGACGTCAGAAGCGTCAGGGACGTCCTACTTCACGAACGGGTCGATCGCGCACACCACGAACAGCAGCGACAGGTAGGTGATCGACCAGTGGAACAGCCGCATCTCCTTGAGCTTGGCGCCCACGATCCCGGCCTTGGCCCGCCCGTACAGCGCGTGCGCCTCGCGCAGCCAGAAGCCGCCGAGCAGCACCGCGGCGACGGGGTAGAGCCAGCTCATGTGCCCGAGCGGCCAGACCGCCAGCGAGACCGCGACCATGACCCAGGAGTAGGCGACGACCTGCTTGCCGACCGCCACGTTGCCCTTGATCACCGGCAGCATCGGCACGCCGGCCCGCTCGTAGTCGTCGCGCACCTTCATGGACAGCACCCAGGTGTGCGGCGGGGTCCAGAAGAAGACCACCAGGAACAGCGCGACCGCCGCCCAGGACACCGAGTTGGTGACCGACGACCAGCCGATCAGCACCGGCATGCAGCCGGCGATGCCGCCCCAGACGATGTTCTGCGAGGTGCGCCGCTTGAGCCCCAGCGTGTAGACGAACACGTAGAACAGCAGCGCGCCGAGGGCGAGTCCGGCGGAGAGCCAGTTGACGCCGAAGCCGAGCATCAGGGTGGAGAGGACCCCGAGCGTGATGCCGAAGACCAGCGCCTCGCGCGGCGACACCATCCCGGTGACGATCGGCCGCCGCTCGGTGCGGGTCATCAGCGCGTCGATGTCGCGGTCGATGTACATGTTGAGGGCGTTGGCGCCGCCCGCCGACAGGTAGCCGCCGACCACGACCTTGAGCACCAGCAGCATGTTCGGCACGCCCTGCTGGGCCAGGAACATCACCGGCACGGTGCTCATCAGCAGCAGCTCGATGATCCGCGGCTTGGTCAGTGCGACGAACGCGCCGACACGGGCCCCGATGGGCCGGTGCGCAGGAGTCGCCCCGGTGACCCCGGCGGGACGGGTTTCGACGGCGGTCACTAACACCCCAACTGAAGATGAAACTTCGCAGGCGTCCACAGGAACGAAGGGTCCCGAATCGTCCGCTCTGCGCGTACCACGACACCATAGACGCTCCATACATCCCAACCGGCTCCGGGGTCCCCCGGCGGGGCGGACGGCCCGCCCCCGGGTCGACCGACTGGGTGAAGCCACGAAGCGCCTCCGCCGCGTCCCCGCAACCCGTCCCGACCTCCCGGGCGGCGGGCCCCGTCGAATCAGGAGAGTCTGGGACGAAACGGATCAGAACGCCCTAGTGGGAATCACCATGCGGAAATCCCGGTTGTCCCGGCACGGAGGGTGAGCCCCGGCCCGGACGGTAGGCTCGCACGCAGAAGCGGGATCTACCCTCCGTGACCGGCACCATCCACAGTCGGGACCACAGCGCCGTGGCCGACCCGGTCCCCATTCACGGGGTCACTCTTCACAATGGAAGGAGCCCTGAGACAGGGTGAGCACTGCGCCGAAGAACGCATTCGAGTGGAGCGACCTGGACGAGCGCACGGTTGACACGGCGCGGGTCCTGGCTATGGACGCTGTCCAGAAGGTCGGTAACGGGCACCCCGGGACGGCCATGTCGCTGGCCCCCGCCGCCTACCTGATCTTCCAGCGCTTCCTGCGCCACGACCCGACCGACCCGGCCTGGGTCGGCCGCGACCGCTTCGTCCTCTCCCCCGGGCACACCAGCCTGACGCTCTACACCCAGCTGTACTTCTCGGGCTACGGCCTGGAGCTGGACGACCTCAAGGCCTTCCGCGTGGCCGGCAGCCGCACCCCGGGCCACCCCGAGCACGGCCACACCGCCGGCGTCGAGACCACCACCGGCCCGCTCGGCCAGGGCATCGCCAACGCGGTCGGCATGGCGATGGCCGCCCGCTACGAGCGCGGCCTGTTCGACCCGGAGGCGGCGGCCGGCGAGTCCCCCTTCGACCACACCGTCTGGGCCATCGTCTCCGACGGCGACCTGGAGGAGGGCATCTCCGCCGAGGCCTCCTCGCTGGCCGGCCACCAGAAGCTGGGCAACCTGGTCGCCCTGTACGACGACAACCACATCTCGATCGAGGGCGACACCGAGACCGCCTTCTCCGAGGACGTCCTCAAGCGCTACGAGGCGTACGGCTGGCACGTGCAGCGCGTCACCCCGAAGGCCAACGGCGACATCGACGTCGAGGCCCTCGCCGGTGCGCTGGCCGCGGCCAAGGCCGAGACCGCCCGCCCGTCGCTGATCGCGATGCGCACGATCATCGCCTGGCCGGCCCCGGACGCGCAGAACACCGCCAAGGCGCACGGCTCCGCGCTCGGTGCCGCCGAGATCGCCGCCACCAAGAAGGTCCTGGGCTTCGACCCGGAGAAGACCTTCGAGGTCAGCGACCAGGTCATCGAGCACGCCCGTCAGGTCATCAAGCGCGGCAAGGCCACCCGCGACCAGTGGCAGCAGGGCTTCGACGCCTGGCGCGCCGCGAACGCCCACCGGGCCGCCGAGTTCGACCGCATCCAGGCCGGCGAGCTGCCCGAGGGCTGGAAGAAGGCCGTCCCCTCCTTCCCGGCCGGCAAGGACGTCGCCACCCGCAAGGCCTCCGGCGAGACCCTCAAGGCGCTCGGCGCGGTGATCCCGGAGCTGTGGGGCGGCTCGGCCGACCTCGCGGAGTCCAACCTCACCACCATCGACGAGGACAGCTCCTTCCTCCCCGAGGGCAACCCGCTGAAGTCGGCCAGCCCGTACGGCCGGACGATCCACTTCGGCATCCGCGAGCACGCCATGGGCTCGACCATGAACGGCATCGCCCTGCACGGCAGGACCCGCGTGTACGGCGGCACCTTCCTGGTCTTCGCCGACTACATGCGCCCGGCCGTCCGCCTGGCCGCGCTGATGAAGCTGCCGGTCACCTACGTCTGGACGCACGACTCGATCGGCCTCGGCGAGGACGGCCCGACCCACCAGCCGGTCGAGCACATGGCCTCGCTGCGCGCCATCCCGGGCCTGTCCATGGTCCGCCCGGCCGACGCCAACGAGACGGCCGTCGCCTGGCGCACCGTCATCGAGCGCCAGACCAGCCACCCCGGCCCGGTCGGCCTCGCGCTGACCCGCCAGAACGTCCCGACCTTCGACCGCGAGGTCTTCGCCTCCGCCGAGGGCACCGCCAAGGGCGCCTACGTGCTGGCCGAGGCCGGCAACGGGGACCCGCAGGTGATCCTGCTGGGCACCGGCTCCGAGGTCCAGCTGGCCGTCAAGGCCCGCGAGGTCCTGGAGGCCGAGGGCATTGCCACCCGCGTGGTCTCGGTGCCGTCCTTCGAGTGGTTCCAGGAGCAGGACCAGGCCTACCGCGACAGCGTGCTGCCGCCGTCGGTCAAGGCCCGCGTCTCGGTCGAGGCCGGCATCGCCCAGGGCTGGCGCGAGCTGGTCGGCGACCACGGCCGGATCGTCTCGCTGGAGCACTTCGGCGCCTCCGCCGACTACCAGGTGCTGTTCGAGGAGTTCGGCCTGACCGCCGAGCGCGTGGTCGCCGAGGCGCACAACGCCCTGCGCTCCCTCGAAGCCGTCAACCGCTAACGCGTCCGACGCGTCCGGGCCGCGTGCCCGCCCGCACGCGGGCACGCGGCCCCCTCTGACTACCCCACGAAGCAGAAGAAAAAGGGACTGAAGCACCATGACTGACGCACTGAAGCGCCTCAGCGACGAAGGCGTGGCGATCTGGCTGGACGACCTCAGCCGCAAGCGGCTGAACTCCGGCAACCTGGCCGAGCTGGTGCAGGACTCGCACGTGGTGGGTGTCACCACCAACCCGACCATCTTCCAGAAGGCCATCGCCGGCAGCGGCGACAGCTCCTACGACGGCCAGCTGCGCGACCTCGCCGTCCGCAAGGTCACCACCGACGAGGCGATCCGCATGATCACCACCTCGGACGTGCGCGACGCCGCCGACGTGCTGCGCCCGGTCTACGACGCCTCCAACGGCCGCGACGGCCGGGTCTCCATCGAGGTCGACCCGCGCCTGGCGCACCAGACCGCCCCGACCGTGGCCGAGGCCAAGCAGCTGTGGTGGCTGGTCGACCGCCCGAACGTCCTGATCAAGATCCCCGCCACCAAGGCCGGCCTGCCCGCCATCACCGAGGTCATCGGCCTGGGCATCAGCGTCAACGTCACGCTGATCTTCTCGCTCGAGCGCTACAAGGCCGTCATGGACGCCTACCTGACCGGTCTGGAGACCGCCAAGGCCAACGGCCTGGACCTCTCCCAGATCGAGTCGGTCGCCTCCTTCTTCGTGTCCCGCGTGGACACCGAGATCGACAAGCGCCTGGACAAGATCGGCGGCGACGCCAAGGACCTGCGCTCCAAGGCCGCGCTGGCCAACGCCCGCCTCGCCTACCAGGCGTACGAGGAGGTCTTCAGCAGCGCCCGCTGGACGGCCCTGGAGGCCGCCGGCGCCAACCCGCAGCGCCCGCTGTGGGCCTCCACCGGCGTCAAGGACCCGGCCCTGCCGGACACCCTGTACGTCACCGAGCTGGTCGCCCCGGGCACCGTCAACACCATGCCCGAGGCCACCCTGGAGGCCACCGCCGACCACGGCGTGATCACCGGCAACACCATCGTCCCCAACTACGCCGACGCCAAGGCCGTCCTGGACGCCATCGCGGCCGCCGGCGTGGACTACGACGACGTGGTCCAGGTGCTGGAGGACGAGGGCGTGCAGAAGTTCGAGCAGTCCTGGCAGGAGCTGCTGGACACCGTCACCGCCTCGCTGGCCTCTTTCGCCAGCGAGAAGTGACCCCTGCTCACACAGCCAGCACGAAAGCGGAGCACACCAAGTGAGCACTGATTTCCCTGAGTTGACGTCGGAATCGGACGCGGACGACCTCCCGCCCGCCCCCGTCAACCCGCTTCGTGACCCCTCCGACCGGCGGCTCCCGCGCATCGCGGGGCCGTCCGGCCTGGTCATCTTCGGGGTCACCGGCGACCTGTCCCGCAAGAAGCTGATGCCGGCCATCTACGACCTGGCCAACCGGGGTCTGCTGCCGCCGGGCTTCTCCCTGGTGGGCTTCGCCCGCCGCGAGTGGGAGGACGAGGACTTCGCCAAGGAGGTCCACGACGCGGTCAAGGAGCACGCCCGGACCCAGTTCCGGGAGGAGGTCTGGCAGCAGCTCGCCAAGGGCATGCGCTTCGTCCAGGGCACCTTCGACGACGACGAGGCCTTCGACAAGCTCCGCGAGACCATCGAGGAGCTGGACAAGGCCCAGGGCACCGGCGGCAACTTCGCCTTCTACCTGTCCGTCCCGCCGAAGTTCTTCCCGACGGTCGTCCAGCAGCTCAAGAAGCACGGCCTGGCCGACCCGCCGCAGGGCTCCTGGCGCCGCGCCGTCATCGAGAAGCCCTTCGGCCACGACCTGGAGAGCGCCCAGGAGCTCAACAAGGTCGTCCACGAGGTCTTCCCTCGCGACGAGGTCTTCCGGATCGACCACTACCTGGGCAAGGAGACGGTCCAGAACATCCTGGCGCTGCGCTTCGCCAACCAGATGTTCGAGCCGATCTGGAACCGGTCGTACGTCGACCACGTGCAGATCACCATGGCCGAGGACATCGGCATCGGCGGCCGGGCCGGCTACTACGACGGCATCGGCTCCGCCCGTGACGTCATCCAGAACCACCTGCTGCAGCTGATGGCGCTCACCGCCATCGAGGAGCCCGCGTCCTTCCACCCGAAGGCGCTGGTGGCCGAGAAGCTCAAGGTGCTCAGCGCCGTCAAGCTCCCGGCCGACCTCGGCCGGCACACCGTGCGCGGCCAGTACGCGGCCGGCTGGCAGGGCGGCGAGGAGGTGGTCGGCTACCTGGACGAGGACGGCATCAGCCCGGACTCCAAGACCGACACCTACGCGGCCATCAAGCTGGAGATCAACAACCGCCGCTGGGCGGGCGTGCCGTTCTACCTGCGCACCGGCAAGCGGCTGGGCCGCCGGGTCACCGAGATCGCGGTGGTCTTCCAGCGCGCCCCGTACCTGCCGTTCGACTCCTACGCGACCGAGGAGCTGGGGCAGAACGCCCTGGTCATCCGGGTCCAGCCGGACGAGGGCGTGACGGTGCGGTTCGGCTCCAAGGTGCCGGGCACCTCCTTCGAGGTCCGGGACGTCACGATGGACTTCGCCTACGGCGAGTCCTTCACCGAGTCCAGCCCGGAGGCGTACGAGCGGCTCATCCTCGACGTGCTGCTCGGCGACGCCAACCTGTTCCCGCGGCACCAGGAGGTCGAGCTCTCCTGGCAGATCCTCGACCCGATCGAGAAGTACTGGGACGCCCACGGCAAGCCCGCCCAGTACGCGGCGGGCACCTGGGGCCCCACCGAGGCGGACGAGATGCTCGCACGAGACGGCAGGAGCTGGCGCCGGCCATGAAGATCGACCTCACCAACACGACGTCCAGCAAGATCAACGCCGCGCTGATGGAGGCGCGCCGGACCAGCGGCTCCACCGCCGCCGGCATGGTGCTCACCCTGGTGATCGTGACCGACGAGGGCAGCGCCTACGACGCCCTCAAGGCCGCCAACGACGCCTCCCGCGAGCACCCGATGCGCACCCTCGCGGTGATCAAGCGCGCCGGCCGCTCGCCCCGGGCCCGCGCCGAGACCCGGCTGGACGCCGAGATCCTGGTCGGCACGGACGCCGGCTCCGGAGAAACGGTCATCCTGCGCATGCACGGCGAACTCGCCTCGCACGCCCAGTCGGTGGTCCTGCCGCTGCTGCTCCCGGACGCCCCGACCGTGGTCTGGTGGCCGGACAACGCGCCGCAGCACCCGGCTCAGGACCCGCTGGGCGCGCTCGCCCAGCGCCGGATCACCGACACGGTCACCGCCGAGTCCCCGGTCGGCCAGCTCGCCCAGCGGGCCCAGAGCTACACCCCGGGCGACACCGACCTGGCCTGGACCCGGATCACCGGCTGGCGCTCCATGCTGGCCGCCGCGCTGGACCAGCGGCCGTCCGCCATCCACTCGGTGGTGGTCGAGGGCGAGTCCTACAACCCCAGCGTCGAGCTGCTCGGCCTGTGGCTGCTCAACCGGCTGCACGTGCCGGTCGAGCGGGTCGTCACCGGCGGCCCCGGCATCACCGCGGTGCACCTGCGCACCAAGGACGGGGACATCACCCTGGACCGCCCGGACGGCCTGATGGGCACCCTCTCGATGCCCGGCTCGCCGGACCGCCAGGTGGCGCTCAAGCGGCGCGAGACCGCCGAGCTGATCGCCGAGGAGCTGCGCCGGCTCGACCCGGACGACATCTACTCGACGGCCGTGCGCACGCCCGTCGACCGGCTGCGCGAGCCCTCCGGGGCGAGCACCTCGGCGGCCGACCCGGCGGCCGACGCCGACCCGGCGGGGGCCGACCCGGCCGCGGCCGACCCGGCCGCGGCCGACCCGGCCGCGGCCGAGCCGGTGGCCGACGGCGCGGTGGCCAATCCGGCCCGGGTGACCGCCGACGCGGACAAGCCGACCGCCAAGAAGCCCGCGGGCAAGCGCGCCGCCAAGGGCAGCGCATGACGGCCGCGACCCCGCAGCTGGTCGTCCACCGGGACAAGGAGCTGATGGCCCAGGCGGCCGCGGCCCGGCTGATCACCCGGATCGTGGACGCCCAGGCCGCCCGCGGCACCGCCTCGGTGGTGCTCACCGGCGGCCGCAACGGCAACGCCCTGCTGGCCGCGATCGCCGCCTCCCCGGCGCGCGACGCGGTCGACTGGGGCCGGCTGGACCTGTGGTGGGGCGACGAGCGCTTCGTCTCCGCCGCCGACCCGGACCGCAACGCCGTCCAGGCCCGCGCCGAACTGCTGGACGCCGTCCCGCTCGACCCGGCGCGGGTGCACGAGATGCCCGCCTCGGACGGGGTGGACGGCTCGGACGTGGAGGCCGCCGCCGCCCGCTACGCGCAGGAGCTGGCGAAGGCCGCCGAGCCGGGCGACCGGTTCGGCGTCCCGGCCTTCGACGTGCTGCTGCTCGGCGTCGGCCCGGACACCCACGTCGCCTCGCTCTTCCCGGAGCACCCGGGCGTGCGGGAGACCGAGCTGACCGTGATCGGCGTGCGCGGGGCCCCCAAGCCCCCGCCGACCCGGATCTCGCTCACCCTCCCGGCGATCCGGGCGGCCCGCGAGGTCTGGCTGCTGGCCGCCGGCGAGGACAAGGCGGGCGCGGTCGCGCTGGCCCTGTCCGGCCCCGGTGAGCTCCAGGCGCCCGCCTCCGGCGCGTACGGCCGCAGCCGCACCCTGTGGCTGCTGGACCGCGCCGCCGCGGAGCGGATCCCGGCCCAGCTGTACCCGCCGGCCTCGGCCTAGCGGAGAACGCCGAAGGGCGCCACCGTCACTCGACGGTGGCGCCCTTTCCGCGTCTCAGGCGCTCCTGCGCGCCCGTTCAGCCCGCTCGCGCACACCTCCGGCCCGCTCGCGCGCAGCCCGCCCGCGAGGTCAGATCTCGCCGCGCAGCTTGGCCAGCGCCTCGGCGAGGATCGCCTCGCCGTCGGCGTCGGTGCGCCGCTCCCGGACGTAGGCGAGGTGGGTCTTGTAGGGCTCGTTGCGCGAGGGCGCCGGCGGGTTGTGCTCGTCCTGCCCGGCCGGGAAGCCGCAGCGCGGGCAGTCCCAGGTCTCCGGGATGACGGCCTCGGCGGCGAAGCTGGGGCGCGTCTCGTGCTTGTTGGCGCACCAGAAGGAGATCCTGCTGCGCGGAGCGGACTC
Source organism: Kitasatospora sp. NPDC058162 (assembly GCF_042884005.1). Taxonomy (NCBI): domain Bacteria; kingdom Bacillati; phylum Actinomycetota; class Actinomycetes; order Kitasatosporales; family Streptomycetaceae; genus Kitasatospora; species Kitasatospora sp. NPDC058162. The sequence continues at coordinate 79,480 of NZ_JBHVUS010000012.1, read as the reverse complement.
GCCGCGCTCCGCTTCCCCCATCGGGCCTGCCCCGACCCTGCTCCCACGGATGGCGTTGCCACTTGCCACGGTCTGACTCCCTGCGTACTGGTGCGCCGACCCGCCGCGGTGCGCGTCGGTGGCGAAAGTCGTCCTAGTGTAAGCAGGACTTAAGCCTCCGCCACCATCGCCTCCGCCCCCGACCGTCCCAGGATAGGCGCTCGGGCGACGGGGCGTCAGGGCTGCGTCAGCTCTTGTACTTCAGGACCAGGCCCAGCGCCATGATGGAGGCGAACCAGCCGACGCCGACCACGATGGTGATGCGGTCCAGGTTGCGCTCGGCCACCGCCGAACCGCCACCGGTGGACATGGCACCGCCACCGAACATGTCCGACAGGCCGCCGCCCTTCCCCTTGTGCAGCAGCACCAGCAGGATCATCAGCAGGCTGAAGATGATCAGGGCAATCGAGAACCCGAGAACCACGACCGGACCAACTCTCTCGTATCTTCGGCGACGGGGCCGGACCGCTGTCGGCGGTCCGGCCCCAAAGCCTACGTTGCTGCGGCGGCGTTAGCCTACTGCCTGCTCACGGTAGCGCACGATCTTGACGAACTCATCGGCGTCCAGCGAGGCACCGCCGATCAGACCGCCGTCGATGTCGGGCTTGGCCATCAGGCCGGCCGCGCTCGACGACTTGACCGAACCGCCGTACAGCACACGGACCTTGTCGGCCAGCTCGGCGCTGTACAGCTCGGCGAGACGGGCCCGGATCGCGGCGCAGACCTCCTGCGCGTCCTCCGGGGTGGCCACCTCGCCGGTGCCGATCGCCCAGACCGGCTCGTACGCGACCACGATCGACTCGGCCTGGTCCGCCGGGACGCCCTCCAGGGCGCCGTCCAGCTGGGCCAGGGTGTGCGCGACGTGGGTGCCGGCCTTGCGGATCTCCAGCGGCTCGCCGATGCACAGGATCGGGGTGACCCCGGCCCGGTAGGCGGCCTTGACCTTGGCGTTGACGATCGCCTCGTCCTCGCCGTGGTACTGGCGGCGCTCCGAGTGGCCGATCACCGCGTAGGTGCACTGGAGCTTGGCCAGCATCGGGCCGGAGACCTCGCCGGTGTAGGCGCCGCCGTCGTGCTGCGAGATGTCCTGCGAGCCGTACTTGATCTTCAGCTTGTCGCCGAAGACCAGGGTCTGCACCGACCGCAGGTCGGTGAACGGCACCAGGACGGCGACCTCGACGGCCTCGTAGTCCTTGTCGGCCAGCGCGAACGCCAGCTTCTGGGTGTGCTGGATGGCCTCGAGGTGGTTGAGGTTCATCTTCCAGTTGCCCGCCATCAGCGGGAGACGCTCAGTCATGCTTTCAGCCTTCCAGGGCGGCGAGACCGGGGAGGGTCTTGCCCTCCAGGTACTCGAGGCTCGCGCCACCGCCGGTCGAGATGTGTCCGAAGGCGTTCTCGTCGAAGCCCAGGATGCGGACGGCCGCGGCGGAGTCGCCGCCGCCGACCACGGTGAACGCGTCGCTGTCGACCAGGGCCTGGGCGACGGCCTTGGTGCCCTCGGCGAAGGTCGGGTGCTCGAAGACGCCCACCGGGCCGTTCCAGAACACGGTCTTGGCGTCGGCCAGCTTCGAGGCGAACAGCTCGCGGGTCTTCGGGCCGATGTCCAGGCCCTCCTTGTCCGCGGGGATCTTGTCCGCGTCGACGATCTCGAAGTCCTCGACCGGCGCGTGGGTCTTGGTGTCGGGGAAGGACGCGGAGACCGCGACGTCCACCGGCAGGACGAACTCGACGCCGTTCTGCTTCGCCCGCTCCAGGTACTCCAGGACGGTGTCGACCTGGTCCTTCTGCAGCAGCGAGATGCCGACCTCGTTGCCCAGCGCGTACAGGAAGGTGTACGCCATGCCGCCGCCGATCAGGATGCGGTCGGCCTTGCCGAGCAGGTTGTCGATCACGCCGACCTTGTCCGACACCTTGGAGCCGCCGAGCACCACCACGTACGGGCGCTCGACCTCCTCGGTGAGGCGCTTCAGCACGCCGACCTCGGTGGCGATCAGGTCGCCGACGGCGTGCGGCAGCAGGCCGGGCAGGTCGTAGACGGAGGCGTGCTTGCGGTGCACGGCACCGAAGCCGTCGCCGACGTAGAGGTCCGCCAGGGCGGCCAGCTGCTCGGCGAAGGCCTTGCGCTCGGCGTCGTCCTTGCTGGTCTCACCGGCGTTGAAGCGCAGGTTCTCCAGCAGCGCGACCTCGCCGTCGGCCAGCCCGGCGACGGCGGCCGCGGCGGACTCGCCGACGGTGTCGGCGGCGAAGGCGACCGGCTTGCCGAGGATCTCGCCGAGGCGCTCGGCGACCGGGGCGAGCGAGAACTGCGGGTCCGGCTCGCCCTTGGGGCGGCCGAGGTGGGAGGCGACGACGACCTTGGCGCCGCGCTCGACGAGCTTGGCGATGGTCGGTGCCACGGCGCGGATCCGGCCGTCGTCGGTGATCCGGCCGTCCGACAGCGGGACGTTGAGGTCGGCGCGCACGAAGACGCGCTTGCCGGCGACGTCCAGGTCTTCGATGGTCTTCACGGGTTCTTCTGTCTCCTGGGGAGATGGTTGATGCGCAGAGGCGGCACGGCGCAGGGGCCGCCTGAGAAGTCCTAGTACGCAGAACGAGGGCCCGGTCGGCGCGTTGTCGCCGTCCGGGCCCTCGCCCTTACATCACGTCAGCTCCCACTGCGTCAGAGCTGGCCACCGACGAGGGTGACCAGGTCCACGACGCGGTTCGAGTAGCCCCACTCGTTGTCGTACCAGCCGAGCACCTTGACCTGGTTGCCCTGGACCATGGTGAGCTGCGAGTCGAAGATGCAGGAGGCCGGGTCGTTGACGATGTCCGACGACACGATCGGGTCCTCGGTGTAGGCCAGGATGCCCTTGAGGGAACCCTCCGCCGCCTTCTGGAAGGCCGCGTTGACCTCCTCCTTGGTGACCTCGCGCTCCAGCGTGACGACCAGGTCGGTGATGGAACCGGTCGGGACCGGGACGCGCAGCGAGGTGCCGTCCAGCTTGCCCTTCAGCTCCGGCAGGACCAGGGCGGTCGCCTTGGCGGCACCCGTCGAGGTCGGGATGATGTTCTGCGAGGCCGCACGAGCACGGCGCAGGTCCTTGTGCGGGAAGTCCAGGGTCACCTGGTCGTTGGTGAACGCGTGGACGGTGGTCATCAGACCCTTGACGATGCCGAAGCTCTCGTTCAGCACCTTCGCCATCGGCGCCACGCAGTTCGTGGTGCAGGAGGCGTTGGAGATGATGTGGTGGTTGGCGGCGTCGTACTTCTCGTCGTTGACACCCAGGACGATGGTGACGTCCTCGTCGGTGGCGGGGGCCGAGATGATGACCTTCTTCGCGCCGGCGGCGAGGTGCTTCTTCGCAGCCTCGGCCTTGGTGAAGATGCCGGTGGACTCGACGACGATGTCGACGCCCAGGGCGGCCCACGGCAGGTTGGCCGGGTCACGCTCGGCGGTCACCTTGAAGGTGTGGCCGTCGACGGTGATGCTGTCGTCGGTGTGCGAGACCTCGGCCTGGAGGGTCCCCAGGGTGGTGTCGTACTTGAGCAGGTGGGCCAGGGTCTTCGTGTCGGTGAGGTCGTTGACACCGACGATCTCGATGTCCGCGCCCTGGGCCTTGACAGCGCGGAAGAAGTTGCGGCCGATGCGGCCGAAGCCGTTGATGCCTACCCGGATCGTCACGAACCGATCTCCTCGTTAGGTACGCCGGCGCTGAGCCGACGGGGATGAGATTTGGGAAGTCCCCGACCGCCTACGACCCTACCTCTCCGGACCCTGGGAGGGCACATCGCGCCACCTGGCAAGACGCGGCGTGGCGAGTTGCGGGGCCCTCCGTCCTTGCCCACCCGGGCCGTTGGTCCTGGTCAAGTGGTCTTGACCAATTTCGGTTCGCCGTCCGACCCCCGTCCGACCCCGGACACGACGACGGCCGGTGCCCGGAATCCGGACACCGGCCGTAGATCGGTCAGCTCAGTTGAGCGCCATCTCGTCGGTCAGGTTGGCCTCGGTGCTCGGCAGGCCGAGCTCGGCGGCGCGCTTGTCGGCCATCGCCAGCAGGCGGCGGATCCGGCCGGCCACCGCGTCCTTGGTCAGCGGCGGGTCGGCGAGCGCGCCCAGCTCCTCCAGCGAGGCCTGCTTGTGCTGCATCCGCAGCTGGCCGGCCGCGGCGAGGTGCTCGGGCACCTCCTCGCCGAGGATCTCCAGCGCGCGCTGCACCCGGGCGCCGGCCGCCACCGCGGCGCGGGCCGAGCGGCGCAGGTTGGCGTCGTCGAAGTTGGCGAGCCGGTTGGCGGTGGCCCGGACCTCGCGCCGCATCCGGCGCTCCTCCCAGGCGAGCACCGACTCGTGCGCCCCCAGGCGGGTCAGCAGCGCGCCGATCGCGTCACCGTCGCGGATGACCACCCGGTCCACCCCGCGCACCTCGCGGGCCTTGGCCGGGATGCCGAGCCGGCGGGCCGCGCCGACCAGGGCCAGCGCCGCCTCGGAGCCGGGGCAGGTGATCTCCAGCGAGGAGGAGCGGCCCGGCTCGGTGAGCGAGCCGTGCGCCAGGAAGGCCCCGCGCCAGGCGGCCTCGGCGTCGCAGGTGGCCCCGGAGACGACCGCCGGGGGCAGGCCCCGGATCGGCCGGCCACGGCCGTCCACCAGGCCGGTCTGGCGGGCCAGCAGCTCGCCGTCCTTGACGACCCGGACGACGAAGCGGCTGCCGCGCCGCAGCCCGCCGGGCGCCATCACCACGAGGTCGGAGGAGTGCCCGAAGATCTCCAGCAGGTCCTTGCGCAGCCGCCGCGCCGCCGCGCCGGTGTCCAGCTCCGCCTCGATCACGATGCGGCCGCTCACGATGTGCAGCCCGCCCGCGAACCGCAGGATCGCCGACACCTCAGCCTTGCGACAGCAGGCCCGGGTGACCGGGAGCCGGCTGATCTCGTCCTTCACCGCTGGAGTCATCGCCATGGCCCGATCCTTCCATGTGTCCGGAAAATCCGGTCGTACGCGGCTGCCAACAGCTCCGGGTCGTGTCGCGGGGTGCCGTCGGTGCGGGCCACCGTGCCGAGCACCAGAGCGGCGCCCATCCGCTCGGCGGCCTTCTCCAGTCCGGCCAGGTCCGCCTGGCCGAAGGCGCCGCCGGTGACGGCGCGCTCGTCCACCAGGATCGCATCCACCGCGAGGTCGGGAGCGTGGTCGGCGATGACCTCCAGGTGACGCTGCGGGGTGAAGCCCTCGGTCTCCCCCGGCTGCGGGGCCAGGTTCAGCGTGAGCAGGCGGCGGGCGCGGGTCTCGACCAGCGCCTTGGCCAGCTCGGGCACCAGCAGGTGCGGCAGCACGCTGGTGAACCAGGAACCGGGTCCGAGCACCACCCAGTCCGCCTCCCGGACCGCCGTGACCGCCTCCGGGACGGCCGGCGGCTCGTCCGGCAGCAGCCGGATCGACTGCACCGTGCCGGGGGTGACGGCCACGTCGGCCTGGCCGCGGACGGCCGTGACCTCGGCCGGGCGGGCCGGGTCGTGGCCGCGCACGGTCGCCTCGATGTCCAGCGGCACCGCCGACATCGGCAGCACCCGGCCCTGGACGTTCAGCAGCCGGCCGACCCAGTCCAGCGCCGCCACCGGGTCGCCGAGCTTCTCCCACAGCGCCACGATCAGCAGGTTGCCGACGGCGTGGCCGCCCAGCTCGCCGTTGCCGGTGAAGCGCTGCTGGATCACCTCGGACCAGGTGCGGCCCCAGTCGTCGTCCCCGCACAGCGCGGCCAGCGCCTTGCGCAGGTCACCGGGCGGCAGCACCCCCAGCTCCTCGCGCAGCCGCCCGCTGGAGCCGCCGTCGTCGGCGACGGTGACCACCGCGGTGAGGTCACTGGTGAGCCGGCGCAGCGCGGACAGCGAGGCGGACAGGCCCTGGCCGCCGCCGAGCGCGGTGATCCTGGGGGCCGGATTGGCCCGGGCGGGACTGCTCCGCGGACGACTCGGCGAAGGGCTTCCCACCCGTTCTCCGGTCCTGCTCTGCGGCTGCCGCCCGGGCACGTATCCCGCCACACATCACCTCGCGTTCCTCGGCGCCGCCACCGGCTCCGCCGGGGTCTCCGGCAGGGAAGGCGGCGGTTATTCCCGACCCATGTCACGGTGGACGAGCACCGTCTCGACTCCGTCGGCGATGAGACGCTTGGTCAGACGCTCGGACATGGCGACGCTGCGGTGCTTGCCACCGGTGCAGCCTACGGCAAGCGTCATGTAGCGCTTCCCCTCCCGGCGGTAACCCTCGGTGACGATGCGCAGCAGCTCGGCGTAACCGTTCAGGAACTCGTTGGCACCGGGCTGCTGGAACACGTAGTCGGCGACGTCCGAGTCGGTGCCGGTACGGGCCCGCAGCTCGGGCACCCAGTGCGGGTTCGGCAGGAAGCGGCAGTCCACCACCAGGTCGGCGTCGACCGGCAGGCCGTACTTGAAGCCGAAGGACATCACGGTGGCGCGCAGCTCGGGCTCGTCGTGGTCGGCGAACTGGGCGTCCAGCTTGGCGCGCAGCTGGTGCACGTTGAGGTTGGAGGTGTCGATCACCAGGTCGGCCTCGCCGCGCAGGTCGCGCAGCAGGTCGCGCTCCTGGGCGATGCCGTCCACGATCCGGCCGTCGGCCTGCAGCGGGTGCGGGCGGCGCACGCTCTCGAAGCGGCGGACCAGCGCGTCGTCGGAGGAGTCCAGGAACACCACCCGGAGCCGGACGCCACGCTTCTCCAGCTCGTCCAGCGAGGTGAGCAGGTCGTCGAAGAACTGGCGGCCGCGGACGTCCACGACCACGCCGATCCGGGCGACGTTGCCCTGGGAGCGGGCGCCCAGGTCGACCATGGTGGGGATCAGGGCCGGCGGCAGGTTGTCCACCACGAACCAGCCGAGGTCCTCCAGGCACTTCGCGGCGGTGGAGCGGCCGGCTCCGGACATGCCGGAGATGATCACCAGCTCCGGCGCGTTCTCGGCCACGTCTGACACGGTCACTTCGGTTCCCCGCTCTCGGTCTTTCTGCTGGGGAGAACGCGCACGGCACGGCCGCCCTTCCCCGTTCCGGACAGCCGGGCGGGGTCGGGGCGCGCCGACAGACGGGCGGCGTCGGCCGTCATGGCGTCTCCTGGGATGGTGCGGTCTGGGGTGCTGCGGCCACCGGCTCAGCGGCTTCGTCAGCCCCGTCCTCGATGATCTCGCCGGTCGCGGTGTTGACCGCGGGTGCGGCGGGTGTACGGGACGACAACGCCGCCGCAACAGTCTCCGCGGTGCGGCGCCCGATGCCGGGTACCGCGCAGAGCTCGTCGACGGTGGCGGCCCGGAGCTTCTTCAGCGAGCCGAAGTGCTTGAGCAGCGCCTGGCGGCGAGTCTCGCCGAGGCCCGGGACGGAGTCCAGTTCCCCGGCGGTGAGTCGCTTGGAACGCTTGGCGCGCTGGTAGCCGATCGCGAAGCGGTGGGCCTCGTCGCGGACCCGCTGGAGCAGGTAGAGGCCCTCGCTGGAGCGGGGCAGCACGACCGGGTCGTCCTCGCCGGGCAGCCAGACCTCCTCCAGGCGCTTGGCCAGGCCGCACAGCGCGACGTCGTCGATGCCGAGTTCGTCCAGGGCGCGCCTGGCGGCGGCGACCTGCGGCTGGCCGCCGTCGACCACCAGCAGCTGCGGCGGGTAGGCGAAGCGCTTGGGGCGGCCGTCCTCGGTGCGCGGGCCGTCGCCGGGCTGGTCCTCGTCGGGCTCCTCCGGGACGGCCCACTCGCCGGTCTGCTCGCGCTCCTGGAGGTAGCGGCGGAAGCGGCGGCTGATCACCTCGTGCATCGAGCGGACGTCGTCCTGGCCCTCGAAGCCCTTGATCTGGAAGCGCCGGTACTCGCTCTTGCGGGCCAGGCCGTCCTCGAAGACGACCATCGAGGCGACCACGTCCTCGCCCTGGAGGTGGGAGATGTCGTAGCACTCGATCCGCAGCGGGACGGAGTCCAGCTCCAGCGCGTCGGCGATCTCCTGGAGGGCGCGGCTGCGGGTGGTGAGGTCGGAGGCGCGCTTGGTCTTGTGCAGGGCCAGCGCGTGCTGGGCGTTGCGCTGCACGGTGGCCATCAGGTCCTTCTTGTCGCCGCGCTGCGGGATCCGCAGGTCGACCTGGCTGCCGCGCAGCCCGCTGAGCCACTCCCGGACCGGGGCGGCCGGTTCGGGCAGGGCGGGGACGAGCACCTCGCGCGGGACGGACTCGTTGCGCTCGTCCGGGCCGGCGCCGCCGTAGAGCTGCTGGAGGGCGTGCTCGACCAGGCCGGCGGTGTCCACGTCCTCGACCTTGTCGGTGACCCAGCCGCGCTGGCCGCGCACCCGGCCGCCGCGGACGTGGAAGATCTGGACGGCGGCCTCCAGTTCGTCCTCGGCCACGGCCAGCAGGTCGGCGTCGGTGGCGTCGGCGAGCACGATGGCGTTCTTCTCCATCGCGCGCTTGAGGGCGCCGATGTCGTCCCGCAGCCGGGCCGCCTTCTCGTACTCCATCTCGGCGGCGGCCTCCTGCATCTGCTCTTCCAGCCGGCGCAGGTAGTTGCCGGTGCGCCCGGCCATGAAGTCGCAGAAGTCCTCGGCCAGCGCCCGGTGTTCGTCCGGAGAGACCTTGCCGACGCAGGGGGCGGCGCACTTGCCGATGTAGCCGAGCAGACAGGGGCGGCCGACCTGCCGGGCACGCTTGAACACGCCGTTGGAGCAGGTGCGGACGGGGAAGACGCGCAGCAGCAGGTCGACCGTCTCGCGGATCGCCCAGGCGTGCCCGTAGGGGCCGAAGTAGCGCACGCCCTTCTTGTGCGCCCCGCGCATCACCTGGACCCGCGGGTACTCCTCGTTGAGGGTGACGGCCAGTTCCGGATAGCTCTTGTCGTCGCGGTACTTGACGTTGAACCGCGGGTCGAACTCCTTGATCCAGGAGTACTCCAGCTGGAGCGCCTCGACCTCGGTGGCGACCACGGTCCACTCCACCGAGGCGGCGGTGGTGACCATGGTCGCGGTGCGCGGGTGCAGGCCGGCCAGGTCCTGGAAGTAGGACGACAGCCGCGGCCGCAGGCTCTTGGCCTTGCCGACGTAGATGACCCGGCCGTGGGCGTCACGGAACTTGTAGACGCCCGGGGAGGTCGGGATCGCGCCCGGCGCCGGGCGGTAGGTGCTCGGGTCAGCCATGGGTCCACCGTACCGAGTTCGGCTCGAAGTCGATCAACTGCTTCAGCTCGGGGTCACCTTGAGGTTGCCGCCCTCGACCGTGACGGCGTAGGCGGGCAGCGGGCTGGGGGCCGGGCCGTCCTGCACCGCGCCGTCGGCGATGCCGAACCGGCTGCCGTGGCAGGGGCACTGGATCTGCTCCTTCTTCACCTGGTCCACGATGCAGCCGGCGTGGGTGCACTTGGCGCTGAACGCCTTGTACTGGCCCTCGGTCGGCTGGGTCACCACGATCTTCTGCTCGCGGAACACCGTGCCGCCGCCGACCGGGACGGCCGAGGCCGGGCCGAGGTCCACCGGGCCCTTGGGCGCGCTGGTGGAGTCGGAGGAGCCGGCGGAGGAACTGCAGCCGCTGACCGCCAGGGTGCCGCCGGCCGCCAACACAGCCGCGGCCCCGCAGAGCAGGGTGCGGCGGGAGGTGGCGGGGCTGGTCTCGGGGGCCTCGGACATCGGTGCGCTCCTACGGTGTGCTGCTGCTGCGAGGGACCACGGAAGTCTATGCCGCACCCGCCCCGCCGCTCCCGGGATGTCCGGGAGGGCGGGACGTCCGGGAGCGGCAGGGGCCGGCAGGGGCTACTTCTTCGCCGCCGCGGCCCGCTTGCTCGGGGCCTTCTTGGCCGCCGCCGTCTTGGCGGCCGTCGTGCCGACCGCCTTGGCGGCCGCCTTCTTGGCGGGCGCCTTCCTGGCCGGCGCCGTGACCGGGGCGTCGGCGAAGTCGCCCGGCAGGATGTCCCGGAGGAACTTGCCGGTGTGGCTCTCCGAAGCGGCCGCGATCTGCTCCGGAGTGCCCTCGGCGACCACCGTGCCTCCGCCGGAGCCGCCCTCGGGGCCCATGTCGACGACCCAGTCGGCGGTCTTGATCACGTCGAGGTTGTGCTCGATCACGATCACCGTGTTGCCCTTGTCCACCAGCCCGCTGAGCACCTTGATCAGCTTGCTGATGTCCTCGAAGTGCAGGCCGGTGGTGGGCTCGTCCAGCACGTAGACCGTCCGCCCGGTGGAGCGCTTCTGCAGCTCGGAGGCGAGCTTGACGCGCTGCGCCTCGCCGCCGGAGAGCGTCGGCGCGGACTGGCCGAGCCGGACGTAGCCGAGGCCGACGTCGTTGAGCGTCCGCAGGTGGCGGGCGATCGCCGGGACGGCCTCGAAGAAGGCCAGCCCCTCCTCGATCGGCATGTCCAGCACCTCGGAGATGGACTTGCCCTTGTAGTGGACCTCCAGCGTCTCCCGGTTGTACCGGGCGCCGTGGCACACCTCGCACGGGACGTAGACGTCCGGCAGGAAGTTCATCTCGATCTTGATGGTGCCGTCACCGGTGCAGTTCTCGCAGCGGCCGCCCTTGACGTTGAAGGAGAACCGGCCGGGCAGGTAGCCCCGGACCTTGGCCTCCTGGGTCTCCGCGAAGAGCCGGCGGACGTGGTCGAACACCCCGGTGTAGGTGGCCGGGTTGGACCGCGGGGTGCGGCCGATCGGCGACTGGTCGACGTGCACCACCTTGTCCACCAGGTCGGTGCCGGTGATCCGGGTGTGCCGGCCGGGCACGCTGCGGGCGCCGTTCAGCTCCCGGGCGAGGTGGGTGTACAGGATGTCGTTGACCAGCGTGGACTTGCCGGAGCCGGAGACGCCGGTGATCGCCGTGAAGGTGCCGAGCGGGAAGCCGACCGTGACGTCCTTGAGGTTGTGCTCGCGGGCGCCGTGCACCGTCAGCTGGCGCTTCTTGTCCCGGTCGCGGCGGGCGGCCGGGATCGGGATGGAGCGCTTGCCGGAGAGGTACTGCCCGGTCAGCGACTCCTTGTTGGCCAGCAGCCCCTTCAACGCGCCGGAGTGCACCACCTTGCCGCCGTGCTCGCCGGCGCCCGGGCCGATGTCCACCACCCAGTCCGCGGTCTTGATGGTGTCCTCGTCGTGCTCGACCACGATCAGGGTGTTGCCGATGTCGCGCAGCCGCACCAGCGTCTCGATCAGCCGGTGGTTGTCCCGCTGGTGCAGGCCGATGGACGGCTCGTCCAGCACGTACAGCACGCCGACCAGGCCGGAGCCGATCTGGGTGGCCAGCCGGATGCGCTGGGCCTCGCCGCCGGACAGGGTGCCGGCCGCGCGGTCCAGGGACAGGTAGTCCAGGCCGACGTCGACCAGGAAGCGCAGCCGCTCGTTGACCTCCTTGAGGACCCGCTCGGCGATCTGCTTGTCCCGGTCGTTGAGCTTCATCGCGCCCAGGAACTCGGCGCAGTCGCTGATCGACATCGAGGAGACGTCGGCGATCGACCTGTCCTCGACGGTGACCGCGAGCACCACCGGCTTGAGCCGGGTGCCCTGGCAGGTCGGGCAGGGCACCTCGCGCATGTAGCCCTCGAAGCGCTCGCGGCTGCTGTCGCTCTCCGCCTCGGTGTGCCGGCGCTGGATGAACGGGACGGCGCCCTCGAAGCCCGTGCTGTACGAGCGCTCGCGGCCGAAGCGGTTGCGGTAGCGGACCTCCACCTGGTGCTTGTGCCCGTACATCAGCGCCTTCTTGGCGCGCGCGGGCAGCCCGGCCCAGGGGATGTCGGTGCGGAAGCCGAGCTCCCCGGCCAGCGCGTCGATCAGGCGCTGGAAGTACTCCTTGGCGTGCCCGGCCGACCACGGGTGGATCGCGCCCTCGTCCAGCGAGCGCTCGACGTCCGGCACGACCAGCTCCGGGTCCACCTCCATCCGGTTGCCCAGGCCCGAGCAGTCCGGGCAGGCGCCGAACGGCGAGTTGAAGGAGAACGAACGCGGCTCCAGCTCCTCGAACGACACGTCGTCGTACGGGCAGTAGAGGTGCTCGGAGTACATCTTCTCGCGCTCCGGGTCGCCCTCGGGGAGGTCGACGAAGTCGAGCACGACCATGCCGCCGGAGAGCCGCAGGGCCGTCTCCACCGAGTCGGTGAGCCGCCGCTTGGCGCTCTCCTTGACGGTCAGGCGGTCGATGACCACCTCGACGGTGTGCTTCTCCTGCTTCTTGAGCTTCGGCGGCTCGGCGAGCTGGACCGTCTCGCCGTCGACCCGGGCGCGCGAGTAGCCCTTGGACTGGAGGTCGGCGAACAGGTCGACGAACTCGCCCTTGCGCTCGCGCACCACCGGGCTGAGCACCTGGAACCGGGTGCCCTCGGCGAGCTCCAGCACCTTGTCCACGATCGCCTGCGGCGACTGCTTGGCGATCGGGCGGCCGCAGTGCGGGCAGTGCGGCTTGCCGATCCGGGCGAACAGCAGGCGCAGGTAGTCGTAGACCTCGGTGATGGTGCCGACGGTCGAACGGGGGTTGCGGTTGGTGGACTTCTGGTCGATCGAGACGGCCGGGGAGAGGCCTTCGATGAAGTCGACGTCGGGCTTGTCCATCTGCCCGAGGAACTGGCGGGCGTAGGAGGACAGCGACTCGACGTAGCGGCGCTGGCCCTCGGCGAAGATCGTGTCGAAGGCGAGCGAGGACTTGCCGGAGCCGGAGAGGCCCGTGAAGACGATGAGGGAGTCGCGGGGCAGGTCGAGCGAGACGTTCTTGAGGTTGTGCTCACGAGCACCGCGGACGATGAGGCGGTCGGCCACTGCTTCTGGCGCCTTTCTCCGGACGAGATGGCTTGCGGTGTGGGGGGTGTTCTTCTTCCAGGATGCGGCAGCCAGCCTATAGCTCAGACGTTCGAATCTCGACTTTGTCCAGCCGAGTCCACCCGAACGAGTGAGAGCGCCCGCCGGACCGTCCGTACCCGGACCGAAAAACCCCTGCTCAGGGGGCGGGAATCGGCGGTAGCGTCGACTGGTCAACGAGCGAGGCCCGCTCCGGGCAACGCACCGCCCCGCACAGAAGGCAGATTCGATGACCGACCCGCAGTCCGCAGCCGCCCACGCCGCCGAGCGGCTCGCCCTGGTGGAGGCCGGCACCCGGGAGCTGCTGCAGACCGTCGCCGAGCTCAAGCCGGAGGCCGTCGCCGAGCCCTCCGCACTCCCCGGCTGGACCCGCGGCCACGTCCTGGCCCACATCTCCCGCAACGCCGACTCCCTGGTCAACCTGCTGACCGGCGCCCGCACCGGCACCGACATCCCGCAGTACGCCAGCGAGCACGCCCGCGAGGAGGGCATCCAGGAGGGCGCCGGCCGCCCGCTGGACGGGCAGCTCGCCGACCTGCGCGAGTCCCACGAGCGCTTCCTCGCCGCCGCCGCGCTGATGACCGACGAGGACTGGGCCGTCGAGGTGCGGCACCGCTCCGGCGCGGTCTTCCCCGCCTGGGAGCTCATCTGGAAGCGCCTCGGCGAGCTGGAGTACCACCTGGTCGACCTGGACGGCGGCTACACCCCCGCCCGCTGGTCGGAGACCTTCGCCGTGGCCGAGTTCGGCAAGCTCGTCGCCAGGCTGGCCGGCGCCGACCTGCCCGCCGTCGAGCTGGTCGCCGAGGACACCGGGGACACCGGCCTGATCGGCACCGGCGAGCCCGCCCTGACCGTCCGCGGCCCCGTCCGCTCCCTCCTCGCCTGGCTCTCCGGCCGCTCCGCCGGCGCCGACCTGACCCGCACCCCCGACACCGCGCTCCCTCAGCTTCCCCCGCTGGGCTGAGGGCGCGAGGATGATCCTGAACCCTGTTGTAGCCGGACCCGGACGAGGAGCGGACGGATGACGTACCACGGAGCGGTCAAGGTCGGCGGACCGCCGGACGTGCGGGAGCTGGCCCACCTGATCATCACCAAGGTGGCCGTGGGGCCGTACGACAACAACGCCTACCTGCTGCGCTGCCGGGCCACCGACGAGCAGCTGCTGATCGACGCGGCCGCCGACGCCCCGGTGCTGCTGGAGACGGTCGGGGACGAGCTCGCGACCGTGGTCACCACCCACCGGCACCACGACCACTGGGGCGCGCTGGCCGAGGTGGTCGCCGTCACCGGCGCCCGGACCGCCGCCGGGGAGCACGACGCCGAGGGCATCGACGTGCCCACCGAGCTGCGGCTCGCGGACGGCGACACGCTGCGGGTCGGGGAGGTCGGGCTCACCGTCCGGCACCTGGTCGGGCACACCCCGGGCGCGATCGTGCTGGTCTACGACGACCCCCAGGGCCACCCGCACGTGTTCACCGGCGACTGCCTCTTCCCGGGCGGCGTCGGCAACACCTGGGGGGACCCGGCGGCCTTCGACAGCCTCTACCGGGACGTCACCGAGAAGGTCTTCGACGTCCTGCCCGACGAGGCCTGGGTCTACCCCGGCCACGGCAACGACACCACCCTCGGCGCGGAGCGCCCGCACCTCGCCGAGTGGCGCGAGCGCGGCTGGTAGCGCGCCCGAGCAACGCGAAGGGGCCCCGCGACGCGGTCTGCGTCGCGGGGCCCCGGCACGTCGTGCGGGCGGGTCAGGCGTCCAGCTTCTCCGGCTCCCGCTCGGCCTGCTCGGCCTGCACGGCCTTCTTCGAGGCCATCAGGCTGGTCACCGTCGTCACGGCCAGCACCACCACGATGAAGCCGAGCGAGAACGGGATGCCGATCTCCGGGACGTGCGCGCCGGCCTCGTGGGCGGCGTGCAGGACCAGCTTCACGCCGATGAAGCCGAGGATCACCGACAGGCCGTAGCTCAGGTGGACCAGCTTCTTCAGCAGCCCGCCGATCAGGAAGTACAGCTGGCGCAGGCCCATCAGGGCGAAGGCGTTGGCGGTGAAGACCACGTACGGGTCCTGGGTGAGGCCGAAGATGGCCGGGATCGAGTCCAGGGCGAACAGCACGTCCGTGGTGCCGATCGCCAGCATGACGATCAGCATCGGGGTGATCAGCCGGCGGCCGTTCTCCCGGACGAACAGCCTGGTGCCGCGGTAGTCCTCGGTGGCCGGGAAGCGCCGGGTGATCGACTTGAGCAGGCGGTTCTCCTCGAACTCCTCCTCTTCCTCGTCGGCCCGGGCCTCCTTGATCAGCTTCCAGGCCGTCCAGATCAGGAAGGCGCCGAAGATGAAGAACACCCAGGAGAACTGGGTGACCAGCGCCGCACCGCCGGCGATGAACACCGCCCGCAGCACCAGCGCGATGATCACACCGAACATCAGCACGCGCTGCTGGTAGATCCTGGGCACCGCGAACTTGCCCATGATCAGGATGAACACGAAGAGGTTGTCGACACTGAGCGACTTCTCGGTGATGTAGCCGGCGAAGAACTCACCGGCCGGCTGCGCGCCGGAGTGCCACCAGAGGAAGCCGCCGAAGAGCAGCGCCAGCACGACCCAGACGACCGTCCAGATCCCGGCCTCCTTGATCGAGACCTCGTGCGGCTTGCGCCCTCCGATGAAGAAGTCCGCCGCGATCAGTGCGATCAGCACACCGATCGTGGTGGCCCACATGGTTACGGAAACGTCCATTACTGCTCCTCCGGCAGCTAGGCGAGACAGGTCGTCACTGCCGGAGGTCTCTTCCGCCCATCGGGCCAGCGCCCCGGGGTGCCACGACGGGCACCCGTGATGACGGGGTCGGCTGTCGAGGAATACTCCCCTCCGCTGCCATCGAGAGTAACAGGGGAGGCAAGGAAAGGTAAAGAAGGTAAAGAACCGTCAGAGGAACGGCTCGATCGCCGGCAGCAGGTCCTGGAAGGTCCGCCCCTTCGCCGGGGCGCCGATCGCCTGCATCTCCCAGCCGCCGTTGCCGTCCCGGACCACCTTCGCCATGATCTGCCCGGTGTGCGGCCCGCCGCCCGCCAGCTCGTACCGGGCCAGCTCCACCCCGGTGGCCTCGTCCACCAGCCGGCAGTGCGCCTGGCGCACCTCGGCGAAGGTCTGCCCGGTGTACGAGCTGACCGTGAACACCACCTGGGTGATGTGCGGCGGCACGTGCAGCAGGTCGACCAGGATCGCCTCGTCGTCCTCGTCGCCCGAGCCGCCCTCCAGGTTGTCCCCGGTGTGCCGCACCGAGCCGTCGGTGGACTCCAGGTGCTGGAAGAACACCACGTCGGACGGGGTCCGCTCGGCGTACAGCAGCGCCGAGGCGTCCAGGTCGATCTTCCTGGTCCGGCTGCCGAACAGGCCCCGCTTGGGGGCGGCCTGCCAGCCCAGACCCATCCGCACCACGGTCAGGGCGGCGCCCGCGCCCTTCTGGAGGCTGACCCGCTGCCCCTTGGCAAGGTTCACCGACACGACGTTGTCCTCTCTGCCGGCCGCGCGGTCGCTGCCGCACGGCTCCCCGGTGGAACACCCCGTCGCCGTCCCCCGGCTGAGGCCCCCTCTGCTGGCGGCCCGCGACCCCGTCCCGGGGGCGCGATGCCGCAGGCCAGCCTAGGGCCTGCGGCACCCGCGACTCCTCCGAGTTACCCGGTTTGTGGCAAGGCTGAGACACCGCCGGGCTTGACCGGTGCCGAACCGGCCAAACCCGGCACGCCCGTCAGGCCACACCCGCCTCGCGCATCTGCCGCAGCTCCTTCTTCAACTCCTTGACCTCGTCACGCAGCCGCGCCGCGACCTCGAACTGGAGGTCGGCGGCGGCCGTGTGCATCCGGTCGGTCATCTCCTGGATCAGCTCCGCCAGCTCGGCGGCCGGCAGCGACTTCGCGGGCTTGCGCTCCGCGCCCAGCGCCGGCACCGGGGCCTTGCCCTTCCCCTGGTTGCGGTAGCCGGAGGAGAGCAGCTCGTCGGTGTCCACGTCCTCCCGGGCGAGGGTGTCCAGGATGTCGCCGATCTTCTTCCGCAGCGGCTGCGGGTCGATCCCGTGCTCCTTGTTGTAGGCCTGCTGCACGGCCCGGCGCCGGTTGGTCTCGTCGATCGCCTTCTCCATCGACGGGGTGATCCGGTCCGCGTACATGTGCACCTGGCCGGAGACGTTGCGGGCCGCGCGGCCGATCGTCTGGATCAGCGAGGTGCCGGAGCGCAGGAAGCCCTCCTTGTCCGCGTCCAGGATCGCCACCAGCGACACCTCGGGCAGGTCCAGGCCCTCGCGCAGCAGGTTGATGCCGACCAGCACGTCGTACCGGCCCGCCCGCAGCTCGCGCAGCAGCTCCACCCGGCGCAGGGTGTCCACGTCGCTGTGAAGGTAACGGACCCGGATGTCCAGGCCCAGCATGTAGTCGGTGAGGTCCTCGGCCATCTTCTTGGTCAGCGTGGTGACCAGGACGCGCTCGTCCTTCTCGACCCGCTTGCGGACCTCGTGCACCAGGTCGTCGATCTGGCCCTCGGTCGGCTTGACGATCACCTCGGGGTCGATCAGACCGGTCGGGCGGATGATCTGCTCCACCTGGCCGTCGCCGCGCGACAGCTCGTACGGGCCCGGCGTCGCCGACAGGTACACCGTCTGGCCGATCCGGCCCAGGAACTCCTCCCACTTGAGCGGGCGGTTGTCCATCGCGGACGGCAGCCGGAACCCGTGCTCGACCAGGGTGCGCTTGCGCGAGGCGTCACCCTCGTACATCGCGCCGATCTGCGGGACGGTGACGTGCGACTCGTCGATGACCAGGAGGAAGTCCTCCGGGAAGTAGTCCAGCAGGGTGTTCGGCGGGGAGCCGGGCTCGCGGCCGTCGAAGTGCATCGAGTAGTTCTCGACGCCCGAGCAGGTGCCGATCTGGCGCAGCATCTCGATGTCGTAGGTGGTGCGCATGCGCAGCCGCTGGGCCTCCAGCAGCTTGCCCTGCTTCTCCTGCTTGGCGAGCGTCTGCTCCAGCTCCTGCTCGATGCCGGTGATCGCCCGCTCCATGCGCTCGGGGCCGGCCACGTAGTGCGAGGCGGGGAAGACGTAGATCTGCTCGTCCTGGCTGATGATCTCGCCGGTGAGCGGGTGCAGGGTGTAGAGCGACTCGATCTCGTCGCCGAACATCTCGATCCGGACGGCGAGCTCCTCGTAGACCGGGAAGATCTCGATGGTGTCGCCGCGGACCCGGAAGGTGCCGCGGGTGAAGGCCACGTCGTTGCGCGCGTACTGGATGTCGACGAAGCGGCGCAGCAGCACGTCGCGGTCGATCTCCTGGCCGACCTTCAGCGGGACCATCCGGTCCACGTACTCCTGCGGGGTGCCGAGGCCGTAGATGCAGGAGACCGAGGCGACCACGATCACGTCCCGGCGGGTGAGCAGCGAGTTGGTCGCCGAGTGCCGCAGCCGCTCGACCTCCTCGTTGATCGAGGAGTCCTTCTCGATGTAGGTGTCCGTCTGCGGGACGTACGCCTCCGGCTGGTAGTAGTCGTAGTACGAGACGAAGTACTCGACCGCGTTGTTCGGCAACAGCTCGCGGAACTCGTTCGCCAGCTGCGCGGCCAGCGTCTTGTTCGGCGCCATCACCAGGGTGGGGCGCTGCAGCTTCTCGATCATCCAGGCCGTGGTGGCGGACTTGCCGGTGCCGGTGGCACCGAGCAGCACGACGTCCTTCTCCCCCGCCCTGATCCGCCGTTCCAAATCGGCGATCGCCGCCGGCTGGTCACCGTTCGGCTGGAAGGGACTGACGACCTCGAAGGGCGCCACGGACCGCTCAATACTCGTGATGGGACGCACGCCTCCACCGTACGACCCCCCACCGACAACCGAAGCCGTTCCGCTCAGGCCGCGTGGGCCTCGAACCTTATGGCGGGCTCGCGGGCGGGGTCGATCCGGACCGCGGCGTCGAAGGCGGCGGCGAGCAGTTCGATCAGCGGCAGGGTGGGGTCGACCCCGCTCTCCTCGATGCTCTCGACGGTCTCCTCGTCGAGCCCGGCCCGTTCGGCGAGTTCGGCGAGCGTCCAGCCGAGCGCGGAGCGGCGGGCGTACACGGCCTCGGCCAGCGCCATCCGCCGACCGGCCGCCCGGTACTCCTCGCTCTCGCGGTGCTCCGCCGGCACGGACCAACGGGTGTGGTAGCCGCTGCTCATCACCGCTCCTCGTCCCTGTCGTAGACCTCGTGGTCCTCGGCCGGCGCGTGCTCGGCCTCGCACACCTTCTGGGCTCGGTGGGCGCGCTCGACCTCATCGGTCTCGCGGTTCCTAGTCTTGCGGAAGACCGTCAGCAGCACAGCCCGCCGCCCGGGGGCGAGCCAGTACGTGATCCGGATCGGCCCGATCCGCAACTCCCGCAGCGCCCCGCCGAGGTGGCTGGCCAACGGGAAGGGCAGCAGTTCGCCGTCCTCGGCCAGGCGGTCGGCGGCGCGCTCGGCCGCCCGGTACTCGGTGAGTGTGCAGCCGCTGAGCCACTCCCGGACTTCGGGCTCGATCTCGACCGTGTATCCCGTCCGCGCCCCGCTGTCGGCCATGCGCCCCTCCGATCCGCAAGGGATCAACGCCCGACCGGGGCGGGGGTTACGGGCCCCCCGCGCAGCGGATGCAGGCGGGGGGGCCGGGCGGGGTTCAGCGCAGCTTCTCGCTGTCGCGGGCGAGGGCGACCAGGCGGGAGACGGCGCGGAGGTACTTCTTGCGGTAGCCGCCGCGCAGCATGTCCTCGGGGAAGACCTGGTCGAAGGGCAGGCCGGAGGCGGTGATGGGCAGCTCGCGGTCGTACATCCGGTCGGCGAGGACGACCAGGCGCAGCGCGGTGGACTGGTCGTCGACCTGGCGCACGCCGCGCAGGCAGACCGCGCTGACGTCGTCCAGCAGCGCGCCGTAGCGGCTGGGGTGGACGGCGGAGAGGTGGGCGAGCAGGGCGTCGAAGTCGTCCAGCGAGGCGCCGGGGGTGCGGGCGGCGACGGCCTCGACGGTGTCGTCGGGGTACGGCGGCGGGGCGTCGGGCAGGCCGCGGTGGCGGTAGTCTTGGCCGTCGATCCGCATCGGGCGGAAGTGCGCGGACAGGCCCTGGATCTCGCGCAGGAAGTCGGCGGCGGCGAAGCGGCCCTCGCCCAGCTTCTCCGGCAGGGTGTTCGAGGTGGCGCACAGCTTGACGCCGTTCTCGACCAGTCGGCCGAGCAGGGTGGAGACCAGCACGGTGTCGCCCGGGTCGTCCAGTTCGAACTCGTCGATGCAGAGCAGGGTGTGCCCGGAGAGGGTCCGGACGGCCTGCTGGAAGCCGAGCGCGCCGACCAGGTTGGTCAGCTCGACGAAGGTGCCGAAGGCCTTGGGGCCGGGGGCGGCGTGCCAGAGCGAGGCGAGCAGGTGGGTCTTGCCGACGCCGTAACCGCCGTCGAGGTACACGCCGGCCGGGCCGGTGGGGGCGGGGGCGGAGCGCCGGAACCAGCTGCGCTTGGGCGCGGAACCGTTTCCTCCGCCGAGGGTGCCCGCGAACTGCTCCAGGACCTGGACGGCCTCGTACTGGCTGGGCTGGGTCTGGTCCGGGATGTACGTCCCGAAGCTCACCTCGGCGAACCGGGGCGGCGGGACCATCTCGGCGACCAGCCGCTCGGCGGGTACGACGGGGCGGCGGTCGGAGAGCGCGATCGGGGCGCCGGCCGGGCTCGCGGCGGCTATCGACTCGGTCGCGGTGGCGGGGCGGGAGGCTGCGGGCACGTTAGTAGAGGGTACGCCTCGCCCCCGCGCCCTCCGAACCCGCTCCGGTCGGGCCGCGAAAGGCCCGCGCAGAGCCCGGGCGGGGCCCGCGCAAGGCCCCCGCGGGGCCCGCGGTGGAAGACTGGGGACATGCAACAGTTGATCAGCCCGCTGGGCGTTCCGGTCGCCGATCCGTCCGACCTGGAATCGCTCGCCGCCGTCTACGCGTACCCCGACCAGGTGAATCGGGGGCGTCCGTGGCTGCGCGCCAACATGGTGGCGGGGCTGGACGGCGGTGCACGGCTCGACGGCCTCTCCGAGGGCCTCTCCGGGGACGCCGACAAGCGGATCTTCGGTGTGCTGCGGGCCCTGTCGGACGTGGTGCTGGTGGGCGCCGAGACGGTCCGGGCGGAGGGCTACCGGCCGGCCCGGGCCCGTAAGGAGTTCGCGGCCGCGCGGGCGGCGGCGGGGCAGTCCGCGGCCCCGGCGATCGCGATCGTGAGCCGCTCGCTGGACCTCGACCTGGGCGCGCCGCTGTTCACGGAACCGCTGGTCAGGACGGTGGTGATCACCGTCGAGGACGCCCCGGAGGAGCGCCGCCGGGAGGTCGCCGAGGTGGCCGACCTGGTGCTCGCCGGGCGCGGCTCGGTGGACCTGCGGGCGGGCGTGGCGGCCCTGGTGGAGCGGGGCTGGACGCGGCTGCTGACCGAGGGCGGACCGCGGCTGCTGGGGCAGCTGGCGGCGGCGGGCCTGCTGGACGAGCTGTGCCTGTCGCTGGCCCCGCTGGTCACCGGCGGCGACGCGCCGCGCATCGTCCGCGATGCGGAAATGCCTGACGTGCAGCGGATGCGGCTGGTCTCATTGATCGAGCAGAAAGGATTCCTCTTCACCCGCTACCTGCGTCACCTGGGTTCGGATGACCCCGTGACCCCCCGATCGTGATCCCGTTATGCGATGCCGGGGCCCGGGGGCCGGCCACTGGAAGGGACTCACGTGTTCAAGACGGTACTGATGATCGAAAAGGCGCTCTCGGACGCGGACGTGGAGCTCGTCACCACGCTCCACAGCGACGAGAAGGTGTCCTTCGTCGTCCTGATGCAGCCGCGCGGCAAGCAGGACGAACTGCTGCGGGCGCTCGACGACGTCGCCCTCGGCCACCTCGACAAGGTGGTGCACGAGCACGACGAGTCCGAGAGCGGCCCGACCGTGGCCGGCGAATCGCTGGAGCACAGCCTGCGCCACCTGCGCGCGGCCGGGGCCGAGGCGACCGGCGAACTGGTCGAGGAGAAGCCGCTGGACCGACTGCGCGCGGTGGTCCAGCAGCAGGAGGCGGACGAGGTGGTGGTGCTCACCTCACCGCACTTCGTGGAGGAGTTCTTCCACCGCGACTGGGCCTCCCAGGCCCGGCACAAGGTGGGGGTGCCGGTGCTCAGGCTGTTCGCCAGCGACTCCTAGCTCCGCTCCAGCTCTGCGCGCCAGTGGTGCAGAATCGTCCTTGCGGTCCGCCCGCGAGGACGATTCGCATCCGTCCGCCTGCCCACCAGATCCCGCCCGTACGGAGCCACGCCTTGAACGACGCCGCGCACGACCTGCACGCCCCGCACTTCATCGGCATCGGCGGCGCCGGGATGTCCGGCCTGGCGAAGATCCTCGCGGTGCGCGGTGCCAGCGTCTCCGGCAGCGACTCCAAGGAGTCCGAGACCGTCCTGGCCCTGCGCGCCCTCGGCGCCACCGTGCACGTCGGCCACGCCGCCGAGCACGTGCCGGACGGCGCCAGCAGCATCGTGGTCTCCAGCGCGATCCGCGCCGACAACCCGGAGCTGGTCACCGCCCACGAGCGCGGCATCCCGGTGGTGCACCGCTCCGACGCGCTGGCCGCGCTGATGGGCGGCCGCCGGGCGCTGGCGGTGGCCGGCACCCACGGCAAGACCACCACCACCAGCATGCTCGCCGTCGCCCTCGGCGAACTGGGCCTGGACCCGTCCTACGCGATCGGCGGCGACCTCGACGCGCCCGGCTCCAACGCCCACCACGGCACCGGCGAGATCTTCGTCGCCGAGGCCGACGAGAGCGACCGCAGCTTCCACAAGTACGCGCCCGAGGTGGCGATCGTGCTCAACGTGGAGCTGGACCACCACGCCAACTACGCCTCGATCGACGAGATCTACGAGTCCTTCGAGACCTTCGTCGGCCGGATCACCCCCGGCGGCACCCTGGTCGTCTCCGCCGACCACGACGGCGCCCGCGAGCTGACCTCCCGGGTGGCCGCCCGCGAGGGCCTCAACGTGGTCACCGTCGGCGCCGCCGAGGACGCCGACCTGCGCGTCCTCTCGGTGGTCGCCCACGGCATGACCAGCGAGGTCACCGTGCTCCTGGACGGCGCCGAGCTGGCCTTCACCGTCTCGGTGCCCGGCCGGCACTACGCCCACAACGC
The DNA here is from genome assembly GCF_042884005.1 of Kitasatospora sp. NPDC058162. NCBI lineage: Bacteria > Bacillati > Actinomycetota > Actinomycetes > Kitasatosporales > Streptomycetaceae > Kitasatospora > Kitasatospora sp. NPDC058162. Next base: position 56,508 of record NZ_JBHVUS010000012.1, on the reverse strand, counting down.
GGTGGCCGCGCTGGCCGCCGGCGTCGCCCTCGGCGTCCCGGCCACCGACCTGGCCAAGGCGCTCGGCGCCTACACCGGCGTGCGCCGCCGCCTCCAGCTCAAGGGCGAGGCGGCCGGCGTCCAGGTGATCGACTCCTACGCCCACCACCCGACCGAGATGACCGCCGACCTGGAGGCGATCCGCGAGGGCCTGGAGGGCGAGGGCCGCGTCCTGGTGGTCTTCCAGCCGCACCTGTTCAGCCGCACCCAGCAGCTCGCCGAGGAGATGGGCCAGGCGCTGGCGCTGGCCGACGCCTCGGTGGTGCTGGACATCTACCCGGCCCGCGAGGACCCGATCCCGGGCGTCACCAGCGAGCTGATCATCGACGCCGCCCGCCGGGCCGACGCCGACGTCACCCCCGAGCACGACTTCGCCGCCGCCCCCGCCCTGCTGGCCGGCCTGGCCCGCCCGGGCGACCTGCTGCTCACCATGGGCGCCGGCGACGTCACCAACCTGGGGCCCGAAATTCTCAAGCACCTCGCGAACGTTGCTTCCAACGTCTGACGTACGCCGAGCGGGAGTCGTGATGAGCTACGAGATCCAGAAGTCCGAGGCCGAGTGGCGCGACCAGCTCAGCCCCGAGGAGTACCACGTGCTCCGCGAGGCGGGCACCGAGCGCCCGTTCGTCGGCGAGTACACCGACACCAAGACGGTCGGGGTCTACGCCTGCCGGGCCTGCGGGACGGAGCTGTTCAGCTCCGAGACCAAGTTCGACAGCCACTGCGGCTGGCCCTCGTACTACGCGCCGCTGGCCGGCGACCGGGTCGAGTACATCGAGGACACCACGCTCGGCATGCGCCGGGTCGAGGTGCGCTGCGCCAAGTGCGGCGGGCACCTGGGCCACGTCTTCGAGGGCGAGGGCTACGGCACGCCGACGGACCAGCGGTACTGCATCAACAGCATCTCGCTGACGCTGCGGCCCGCCGACTCGGACTGAGCCGCGTAGTACGGAGGGGCCCGGACGGCAGCTGCCGTCCGGGCCCCTCCGGCGTTCTCCGGCCTCAGCCCGCCACCGGGGCGAAGCGGACCGGGAGGTGGACCAGGGCGCGGTGGAAGGGGCCCGGGCGCCACAGCAACTCGTCGGCCGGGGTGGACAGTTCGAGGTCGCTGAGCCGGCTGGTCAGCTGCTCGATGGCGGTGATCGCTATCAGCAGGGCCGGGTCCCGGGCCGGGCAGGCGTGCGGGCCGGCCGCCCAGGCCAGGTGGGCGCTCTCGCCGCTGCGCAGCCCGTCGCCGTCGGTGGGCGGCGCGGCCTGGGAGTTGGCGGCCGCGTACGAGACCAGGACCAGCGAGCCGGCCTTGATCTCGCGGCCGTGGAAGGTGATGTCGTACCGCGGGTAGTGGGCGGAGAGGTTGGCCATCGGCGGCTCGTGCCACAGCACTTCGTCGATCGCCTGGTGGGCGGTCATCGCGCCGCCGAACAGCGAGCCGGCGTAGCGGGCGTCGGTGAGCAGGCGCAGCAGGGCGTTGCCGATCAGGTTGGTGGTCGGCTCGTGCCCGGCGATCATGGTCAGGGTGATCTGCCGGATCACCTCGTCGTCGTCCAGCCCGACCGGGTGGGTGACGAACCAGGAGGCCAGGTCGTGCCGGGGCCGCGCGCGGCGCTCGGCGACCATCGCGGTGACCACCGCGACGAGCTTGCCGTACGCGGCGCCGGCCCGGGCGGTGGACTCGATCAGCCCGGTGATGGCGGCCACCACCTCGGCGTGCTCCTCCTCCGGCACGCCGAAGCCGGTGGTCAGCACGAAGGCGGTCAGCTGGCGGGCGTACTCGGCGATCAGGTCGGCGTGGCCGACCGCCGCGAAGCGGTCGATCAGCTGGTGGGCGACCTCGGCGACCTGGCGCTGCAGCCGGTGCGGCTCGAACAGGGCCAGGCCGTCGGTGATCACCGCGCGGTAGCGGGCGTGGGTCGCGCCGTCGCTGAACAGCGCGGTGGGGCGGTAGCCGAGCACCGGGAGCAGCGGGGAGTCCGGCGGGACGGTCGCCTGCCAGGCGCGGGAGTCCTTGGAGAAGGTGTCGGTGTCGCGCAGCAGGTCCAGCGCGGCCTGGTAGTCGGTGACCAGCAGGGCCTCGACGCCGGGGGCGATCTCCACCGGGGCGACCGCGCCGTGGCGGCGCAGCCGCTCGTACACCAGCTGGGGGTCGGCGGCGAAGACCGGGCCGTAGATCGGAGTCGGTCGGGTCTCGACGGTCACGGGCGTTCCTGGGGATCGGTGGCGGTGGCGGGCAGGGTGTCGAGGACGTGCTCGGCCAGGGCGATCAGCGCGTCGAGGCTGCTGCCGCGCTCGCGGGCGTCGCACAGCAGCAGCGGGGTGGCCGCGTGCAGGTCGAGGTGGGCGCGCAGCACCTCGGGCGGGTGGTCCGGGGAGTCCGGGAAGCGGTTGACGGCGACCGCGTACGGCAGGCCCTGCTCCTCGACCATGTCCATGATCTCGAAGGAGTCGGCCAGCCGCCGGGTGTCGGCGAGCACCAGGGCGCCCAGGGCGCCGCGGGCGATGTCCTGCCAGAGCGGGAAGAAGCGGCGCTGGCCGGGGGTGCCGAACATGTAGAGCACCGTGTTGCCGGGCAGGGTGAGCCGGCCGAAGTCCACCGCGACGGTGGTGGTGGTCTTCTCCGGCAGGCCGGCCAGGTCGTCCACCGGGCGCCCGGTCTCGGTCATCGCCTCCTCGGTGTGCAGGGTGGCGATCTCGGAGAGGGTGCGGATGAGCGTGGTCTTGCCGACCCCGAACGGGCCGGCGACCACCAGTTTCATCAGCAGCTGGTCCCGGTCGGGCAGGTAGCCCACCCGGCTCGACCGCCCGGCCGGGAGGCCGGAGCCAGGGCCGGTCCCGGGGTCACCGGAGTGCACGGAGTCCAACGAGGAGCCTCTCGACGATGGAGCGGTCGGTCTGCTGGGCGCGCGGGATCGGCGCGCGGGCGCGCAGACAGCCCGCCTCGACCAGGTCGGCCGCGAGGAAGACGGTGGCGCTGACCGGCAGGCGCAGGTGGGCGGCGGCCTCCACCACGGTCAGCGCGCCGGGGCGCAGCAGTTCCCAGAGCCGGCGGTGCTCGGGTTCGAGTTCGGCCGGCGGTTCGACGCGGTCCGCGTACAGGACGGTCAGCCGCTCGAAGCCGTCGGTGCCGGGGCGGCTGCGGCCGCCGGTGGCCAGGTAGGCGGGCACCATCCGCCTGCGGGGGACGGCGGTCATGACCCGGTCGGAGCGTCCTGCGAGCCGGTGCCCTGCGTGCCCGCGTCCTGCGCGCCGGCCCCCTGCTGCCGGGACGGGCTGGCGAGGGCCCGGCCCAGGGCGGTGACCTGGAGCTGCATCTGGTAGGCCACGTTGCCGAGTTGGGCGTCCGGGGCGGTGAACACGGCGAGCGAGGTGTTCTCCCCGGCTGGGACGACGATGGCGTAGCCGAGGTCGGACTCCACCACGGTCTGGGCCAGCCGCGGCCGCTCGGTGTCGGTGAAGGCGGTGGTGAAGGCACGGGACGCGGCGTGCACGGTGGCGGTCATCGCCGCGACCCGCTCGGCGGAGGCCCGGCCGAGGCTGTCGGAGGCGGCCTCGACGAGGCCGTCACCGCTGGCGACCACCGCGTGCAGCACCCCCGGGAGCTCCAGCAGCGGGTTCAGCACCCAGGAGATCTCGGTGGCGGTCGGGCTGGGCGAGCTGCTGCTCACTGCTCGGCTCCTTCTAAGGTCGGTCCGGTGGTGTGGTCACCGGTGTCGCGGCCGGCGGTGGTGTCGGTGGTGCTGGTCGTCTCGCCGGTCCCGGTGGTCCCGGCGCTGCCGGAGTCGGCCTGCGCGGCGGCGGCCCGGCCGGAGTCGGTGCCCTGCTGGAGCGCCTGCCAGTGGGCGGCGGCCTGCTCGGGGCTGCGGACGTACGGCGCGGGGCGCTCCCCCGGGCCGGTCCCCGTCCCCGTCCCCGTTCCCGGTGCCGCCCCGCCCGTCGCCGGTTCCTCGGCGGTGAGCGGGCGGCGGCGGCGCCGACTGGGCAGGCCGCTGCCGTCCCCGCCCGGGTCAGCGCCCGGGGCGGTGCCCGCGTCCGGGTCGGGGACCACGCGGATGGCGGGCGCCGGGTGCGGTCCGGGCTGGTGGTGGCGGTCGGCGAGCACCGGCCCGTCCTGCTCGTCGGCGTCCCGCATCGGCGGGACGGCCGCGACGGCGGGCGCCGGCGCCGGGCCGCTGCCGGCCCGCAGCGGCAGCGGGGTGAGCACCGAGAGCGGCTGCTCGTCGTCCACCACCGTCACCAGGGCGGCGGGGATGCGCAGGATGGTCCGCATGCCGCCGTACGGCGAGGGCTCGATGTGGCTGGTGAAGCCGTACTGCCGGGCCAGCTTGCCGACCACCGCGAAACCGGTCTTGGGCGGGTTGCCCAGCTCGGTGAGCAGCACGTCCGAGGGGCCGGCCAGCAGGCGGCGGGCCCGGCGCAGCTGGTCCTCGTCCATCCCGATGCCGCTGTCGTCGATGATCACCAGCGCGCCGCGGCCGCCCTGCTGGATGGTGACCGGGACGTCGGTCTCCGGGTGGGAGTAGGCGGTGGCGTTGGCGAGCAGCTCGGCAACCGCGATGGCGATCGGCTCGGCGGCCCGGGCGGCCACGGCCAGCCGCTGCTCGCGCAGGTGGTTGGCGACCTTGATCCGCGCGTAGCCGGGCACCCGGGAGAGCGCGCCGACGACCACCTCGGCGAGCGGGGAGTCGGTCCGGGCCAGGCCCGGCCAGGCCTCGCAGAGCACGGCGACGGTCTGGATCCGGCGCAGCGCGACCTCGTTGCGGAAGTCGACCTCCAGCAGCCGGGGGTCGTCGTTGTCGTGCTGAAGCTGTTGGACCAGGCTCTGGATCTGGTACAGCAGGGTCTGGATCCGGGAGGTGGCGCCGCGCATGGCGGCGCGGGCGGCGGCGTCGACCCGCTCGCGCTCGTCGGCGAGGGCCGCGGTGGCGGCGTCCAGGACGGACTGCAGCGCCCGGACGGCCTCGGGACCGACGGCCTGCGCGTCGAGCGGGCCCACCTGCTGGGCGTTGACGTGGGTCAGCCGGACGGCGGTGGCGGAGACCCGCTCCTGGGCGAGGTGGCCGATCTCGGCGAGCAGCGCGTCGGCCTGCCACTCGGCGGCGGCGAGCCGGGCACCGGCCTCCTCGGCGCGGGCGGTCGCCTCCTCGGCGTCGACGGCCGCCTGCTTGGCGCGGGCGTTGGCGGCGGCACCCCGCTGATCGGCGGCCCTGGCCTGCTCCTCGGCCCGCCGGGCCTGCTCGGCGGAGTTCCGTACGGCCTCCTGGGCCTCGTTCAACTGGCGTTCGGCGCGGGCGAGTTTGGCCTCCGCGGCGCGGGCCTGCTGGGCGTCGTGGCCGAGCGCCGCCTCGGCGGCCGCGGCCCGGGTGACGGCCCCGGCCCGGCTGCGGGCGAGCACGACCGTGGCCGCGGCGGCGACCAGCGCCAGGGCGATCAGCGCGATCTGCGTCATCGAGTACTCGGGTGTCCTCGCTGCTTGGCCCGGGCCGTCGCCCGGGGTCGGGGGCCGTACGGGGTGCCGGCACGGGTGCCGGACGGAGTGCTGGCGCGGGTACCCGGGCCGGGCGCCGGCGCGGGTGCCCGCCGGCGCCCGGGGGCGTCGGTTGGGGCGGGCGCGGTGCTCAGTTCCGGACGGAGCGCGGGCGCGGGACGCGGGCCGCCTCCTCGGCCAGCTCCCGGGCAACCAGGGCGACCTGGCCCATGGCGTCCAGGATGCCGGGCAGCTCGGAGCCGTCCAGGTGCCGGTACTCGGCCGCGACGGTGAGCACCAGCCGCTCGGGCAGGCCGAGTTCGGGGTGGCGCTGCTCGGCGATCACCCGCCGGGCGGCGTCCAGCGCGGGTATCCCGGCGGCGTGCAGGGTGTGGGCGCGCTCGCGGACGTACGCCAGGTAGCCGATGTGCTCCTGGACGCCGTCGCGGTCGAGCACCGGGCCGTGGCCGGGGACGAAGATCTCCGCGCCGGTGGCCAGGGCCCGTTCGCAGGCGCCGATGATGTTCTCCAGCGGGCCGGCCCAGTGCGAGGGGTGGTCGCCGGGCTGCTCGGAGGTCGAGGAGAAGATCACGTCGCCGGTGAACACCGCGCGCTGGTGCGGGAGGTGGACCATCAGGTCGCCGCCGGTGTGGGCGGCGGGCAGGCTGGTGATCTGCACCGGGTAGCGGCCGACCTTGAGCTCCAGCTCGCCGGTGAAGACGGTGTCCGGGTGCACCGGCTCGGTGGTGGACCAGTCGAAGCGGCCGAAGTGCTCGCGCAGGTAGCCGCCGAGCGGGGAGTCCGGGTCGCTGTTGGCGAGCAGGGCGTGCTGCTGCTGGGGGGTGGGCTCCCAGTGGATGTGCTCCAGCGCCTCGCGGGTGGCGATCACCTCGGCGTCGGGGAGCACTCCGGCGCCCCACAGGTGGTCGCCGTTGGCGTGGGTGACGACCACCCGGTCGATGTCGACCCCGGTCGGCAGCAGGCGCCGGCTGGCGGCCAGGAACTCCCCGGCCAGTGAGGGGTCGTACGGGGTGTCGATCCAGAGCGCGGTGGTCTCGGAGGCCAGCAGGCCGCAGTTGGCCAGGCCCCAGCCCCGCTTCGGGGGGAGCCACACATACAGGTCCTCGGCAATCGCGCTCACGTTCGCACGGTTGATCGTCATGCGCGCGATTATGCCCATGTTGTGTCAGGGATGGGGCAAAACCTGTACTGCCAGCTGGAGTTAGTGCCCCGATCCCTCCCGCACTGTCCCGATTCGCACCACGTGGTCGAGACCAATCGTCTCACTGCTCGGGACGACTGGTGGACACCTCGCCCCGGAAACCCGACGGGACGTCGGACCGCTGGGTGGGCAGGAGCCGGCAGACCTCGACCGTGACGTCCACCGTGTCCAGCCCGATCACCCGCCCCTCCACCGCGACGAATCCTTTCTCCCCCGAGCGGAACAGCGCCGCCAGCGCCGAGCTACGGTTCGCCGAGGTCAACGCCTCCACCGCCATCGCCGAACCGAAGGCGAACACCCCGCAGAGCACCACGCAGGGCGCCTGCCGGGGCGTGCGGGTGACGAAGATGAAGCCGTGGTCGCGGATCAGCTCCCCCGCCGGGCTGTACAGCGCCTCGAAGGTCATGCCGCCCCAGCGGGCGCGGGCCTCGTCCGGGTACTCGACGGCGAAGTCCGGGAACACCGCGTCCAACACCGCGCCGGAGTAGGAGTTGACGCTCGGGCCCCCGATCGAGAAGGTCGGCATCCGCGGGTCCTGCGCCCCCGCCACCACCAGCTCGATGGTCGCCTTCCGGTTGACCTTCCGCAGCAGGTCGGTCAGCTCCGCTATCGCCCTGGCCTCGGCCATCGGCACGAACAGCACGTTCTTCGGCCCGCGGCTGCTCAGCTGGCAGCCGTCCGAGGTGAAGGCGAACTCCGCCACCTCCAGGCTCGGGATGACGATCTGCACCCGGCCGTACGGCGCCAGCAGCGCCCGCAGGAAGCCGTAGCGGAGGAACAGTCTGGTACGGGCGAGGGAACGGGCCGTGAGGAAGCCGATCACGGCCGGCACCGATGCGATCAGCACCTGGAGCAGGATCTCCATATGATCCCCCGGGGGAAGTCGGGCACGAACTGTGCGCCCTGGTCATGTCCCCGCCCATGGCCGAAAATACCCCCCTCCACGGCAAATCGGCCCGCCCGGATCGCCGCACCGGAGGTCACCCCAGGCGCTTGATCCCCCTGCGCTCCCCCGCACAGCGCTCGTAGCCCAGCCAGGCGTTGATCGCCAGCATCGGCGCGTTGGTGGCGTCGTTGCTGGTGTACGCACGCAGGTAGCCCGCCGCCGCCGCGAGCCGCAGCGACTCCAGCTTGGCCAGCTTGGTCAGCCCGCGGCCGCGGAACTCCCGGCGGCAGGCGGTGAACGCGGACCAGTAGCGGTCCACCCCGTCGGTCTGCGCCAGGGTGAACGCGGCCGGCTCGCCGTCCACCACGGCGACCACCGTCAGCGCCCGGTCCAGGTCCGGCCGGGCCCAGTCGCCCCGCAGCCACTCCTCGTAGTCCAGGGCGTCCATCGTCACCTCGCCGGGCTCGTCCCGGATCGCGTCCGCCTCCACCACGAAGAGCGGGCGCGGATCGTCCGCCCAGTCGGTGGCCGGGCGCAGCTCGACACCGGCCGGAAGCTCGGGCGCCGACGGCAGCGGCAGCGTCAAGTCCCGCCCGCCGAAGTGCGCTTCACGCCCCACCTGGTACCCCCGGGCGGCGCCGAAGGCCAGGGCGGCGGGCTCGTCGTCCAGCCAGGTGTGCAGCTCGGTCACCCCGTGGCCGGCCAGGTGCCGTTCGGCCGCGGCCAGCAGCGCGGTGGCGGCGCCGCGGCGCCGGAACCCGGGCAGCACACTGCCGTTGGCGTAGCCGACGCCGGTGGTCGTCGTCCCGAGCACCACCCCGCAGCGCACCGCGCCGACCACCCGGCCGTCCGACTCGGCGACGAAGGTACGGAAGTGCTCGTCGGGGTTCTGCCGGGTGTTCGCCCAGAGCAGGGCCTCGGCCGTCCACACCAGGTGCTCGCGCCCGGCCCGGTGGGCGGCGGCCACCGCCTCGGCGTCGGCGGGGCGGAAGTCTCGGATCGTCAGTCCAGTCTCGGTCATGGATTCGCACGCTATCCGCGCCGGCCCGTCGCCGCCTCCGATTTTCCCGTCGACAGGCCACCCCACCTGCGGAATCGGCCCGGACAAGGGGCTAGAGTCCTTGATCACCAGGACGGCAAGCTCAAATAATGCTCTGAGAAGACCGGGTGAGGCTTGGCAGCCACCCCGCCCGGGGACATCCTCAGCAGCACGGCCGCGCGGTCCTGGCGACGACGCCCGCACCGCCCGACGGCCTCCCCGTCCAGCCCTCCGAAGGGGGCGAACCGATGACTTCCCCTGCCCTGGCCCTGCCCGGCTCCGCCACCTCCACGGCGGACACCACCGCACCGGTGGACACCGCCGCGCCCCGGCTCGGCGTCGGCCTCGGCTGGCGCAGCGAGATCGACACCGTGGTCGAGCGCCAGCCCGGCCTGGACTGGGTCGAGGTGGTCGCCGAGAACATCTGCGCCGACCACCTGCCCACCTCGCTCACCGTCCTGCGCGAACGCGGCGTCACCGTCGTCCCGCACGGCGTCGGCCTCGGTCTCGGCGGCGCCGACCGGCCCGACCCCGACCGGCTCGGCCGGCTCGCCGGAGCGGCCCTCGCGCTCGGCTCCCCGCTGGTCACCGAGCACCTGGCCTTCGTCCGGGCCGGCGGCCTGGAGGCCGGCCACCTACTGCCGGTCCCGCGCACCCGGGACTCGCTGCGGGTGATCGCCGAGAACGTCCGGATCGCCCAGGACCAGCTCCCGGTGCCACTCGCCCTGGAGAACATCGCCGCCCAACTCGCCTGGCCCGACGACGAGTTCACCGAGGGCGAGTTCCTCGCCGAACTCGTCGCGCGGACCGGCGTCCGGCTGCTGATCGACGTCGCCAACCTGCACACCAACCGGGTCAACCTCGGCACCGACCCGGCGGCCGAACTCGACCGCCTGCCGCTGGAGGCGCTCGCCTACGTGCACGTCGCCGGCGGCACCCTGGTCGACGGCGTGTGGCACGACACCCACGCCCACCCCGTCACCGAACCGGTGCTGGAGGTGCTGGCCGAACTCTGCGCGCGGGTCGAACCGCCCGGCGTCCTGCTGGAACGGGACGCCGACTTCCCGCCGCCCTCCGAACTGGCCGGTGAACTGGACGCCATCCGTCGGGTGCTGGAGGGGAGCACCCGGCGATGAGCGACCTGGACCGCGTCGAGCCGAACGGGCCTGCTGAAGGCGAGGACGCAAGAGGGCGCCTCGCCCGGCGCCAGGCGGAGCTGCTGGCCGCCCTGGTGGCCGGCGGGCCCGTCCCGCCCGGCTTCGACCCGGACCAGGTCCGCGCCCAGTCCACCGGCCTCGCCGCCAAACGGCGCGACACCACCGCGAAGGTCGTCCCCGACCTGCCCCGCCTGCTCGGGGCGCAGTACGGGCCGCTCTTCCTCGCCTACGCGCGAACCCACCCGCAGACCGACGGCTACCGCGCCGACGCCCGGGCCTTCGCCGCGTGGGTGCTCACCGACGGCGGCCCGCCCGCCGCCGACCACCGCCGCGCCCTGGAGCAGTGGCTCCACCAGGCGCCCGAGCGGCCGCCGGGCCCGCTCGCCCGCCTGCGCCGGGCCCTGCGCGGCCACTGATCCGACGTCTCATTCGGGGGAACCGCCCATGTGGCACAACAGCTACTTCCTGATCCCTGCCCTGCTGCTGGCCGCGGCCGTGCTGTACGCCGCACGGACCCGGCAGCGGGTCCGCCACGTCCCGAACCCGCAGGGCCTGCCCGGCCGCGGCCTGTCGCTGCTGGACACCGCCTTCCTGGCCGGCGGCCCGGGCCGGGTCTTCGACACGGCGCTGATCCGGATGCACCTCGGCGAGCAGGTCGTGATCAACCGCGCCGGACTGGTCACCCTCACCGGCGCCAAGCCCTACGACGCCGTCGACCAGGCGATCCACGACGCCGTCGGCTCGACCGGCAGCCGGGAACTCGGCACGCTGCGCCGCATGGTGATGCGCTCCGCCGCCGTCCAGGAGATCGGCGACCGGCTCGCCGACCGCGGGCTGATGCGCCGCCCCGCGCGGCTGCACCAGGCCCGGACGGCGCGCCGGCTGCTCTGGCCGGCGATGCTCGTGGTCGTGCTCTCCGCCGGGCTCGCCCTGCTGCTCGACGACGACCGGGCCCGCTACGACCGGCCCAACCTCTGGTACCCGGGCCTGCTGCTGTTGGTCGGCGCCGTCACCCTGCTGGTCACCCTCCCCGCCGACGGCCGGGTCACCCCGGCCGGGCACCGCCAGCTCAACCTGATGCAGGGCACCACCCCGTGGACGCCCGCCGCCGGCGTCTCGCCCCGGCTGACGGGCGGCGCGATGCTGGGCGCGGTCGCCCTCGGCGGACTGGCCGCGGCCGCGCTGGACAACCAGGAGCTGGAGGCCGCGATGCTGGCCGCGGCGGCCGAGGAGGAGGCGGTGCGGCAGACCCAGGCGTCGTCCTCGTCCTTCTTCTCCTCGTCGGGCAGCTCCTCCTCGTCCTCGTCCTCCTCGTCGAGCAGCTCCTCCTGCGGTGCCGCCGCCACCGTCTCCTGCGGCTCCTCGGACTCCGGCTCGACCCACCACTCCTCCTGCGGGTCCTCGCACCACTCATCGTGCGGCTCCTCGCACTCCAGCTGCGGTTCCTCCTCCAGTTGCGGCTCTTCGTCCAGCTGCAGTTCCTCCTCCAGCTGCGGTTCGAGCTGCGGGAGCAGCTGCGGCTCCTGACGTCACAGTTCGGTATCGCGGTCCGGGAAGCCGTTCCCCACGCCATGGCCCCAGGCATAGAACAAGCCCATGTGGTTGCTGTTCCTGATACCGGCCTGTGTCGCGGCGGTGCTGTCCTGCCTCCGGCTGGTGCGGATGACCGCCACCGCCGACGCCCTCGCCGACCTGGACGGGCTGCGCCCGCCGGAGGCCGTCGGCATCGGGCTCTACGAGACGGCCTACCTGGCCGGCGGCCCGGACCGGGTGGTGGAGCTGGCCCTCGTCCTGATGGCCGGGCGCGGCCGCCTGCACCTCGCCCACACCGGCTGGACCACCGTCGTCGACCCCAAGGGCCGCAGCCGGCTGGAACGGGCGATCATCGCCACCGTCGGCCCCGAGGGCCAGTGCCGTACGGACGAGCTGCGCCGGGCGATGGGCGAGCACCCCACCGTGCTGGAGATCGGCGCCCGGCTCTCGCTGGCCGGCCTGGCCACCCCGGCGCTGGTCCAGCGCAACACCGTGGTGGTGGTCCGCCAGGTCCGGCACGCGATGCTGCTGACGGTCGTCCTGCTCGCCGCCGCGCTGTCCCTCAGCGGCTTCACCGGCGGTGACACCCTCGCCCCGCTCGCCTGGTTCTCGCTGCCGCTGATCCTCACCGCGGGCACCCTGCTGATGGCCCGGGTCGACGTCTACCCGTACACCCGCTGGGCCTCCCCGATCGGCCAGGAGGTGCTGCGCGAGGTCCGCCCGGCCCGCCAGCGCGGCCTCGCCGACGACGAGGAGCGCCAACTGCTCACCGCCGTCGCCATGAACGGCCCCGCCGTCCTCCCCGACGCCCGCCTGCGCGCCGCCCTGCGCCCCCACCGCACCTGAGGCAAAGGCCGGAGGCCGGCCCCACCCCAGCGGGGGGAGCCGGCCTCCGGTACGGCGAGGGTCAGGCCAGGCCGTTCAGCAGCTCGCTCACCGGCTTGCGGCGGCCGGTGAAGAACGGCACCTCCTCGCGGACGTGCAGCCGGGCCCGGGAGGGGCGCAGGTCGCGCATCAGGTCGACGATCCGGTGCAGCTCGTCCGCCTCGAAGGCGAGCAGCCACTCGTAGTCGCCGAGCGCGAACGAGGCCACCGTGTTGGCCCGCACGTCCGGGTAGCCGCGCGCCATCTGGCCGTGCTCGGCGAGCATCGCGCGCCGCTCGGCGTCCGGCAGCAGGTACCACTCGTAGGAGCGGACGAACGGGTACACGCAGACGTAGTCGCGCGGGCGCTCGTCGGCGAGGAAGGCCGGGATGTGCGACTTGTTGAACTCGGCCGGGCGGTGCAGGGCCATGTTCGACCAGACCGGCTCCAGCTGGCGGCCCAGGCCGGTGCGGCGGAAGCGGTTGTACGCCTCCTGGAGGTCGTCCGAGTCCTCGGCGTGCCACCAGATCATCAGGTCGGCGTCCGCGCGCAGCCCGGACACGTCGTACGTGCCGCGGATCGTCACGTCCTTGGCGTCCAGCTGCGCGAACAGCTCGTCCACCTCGGCGGCGAGGGCGGTGCGGTCCTCGGGCAGGGCGCCCTTGAGCTTGAACACCGACCACATGGTGTAGCGGATGACCTGGTTCAGGTCGCGCGCCTTCTTCTTCTCGGGCCGCTGCTCGGGCTCCCGCTCAACGCTCTCAGTCATGCGCCCATTGTCCTCTCCGTGGAACCGTCCCCGGTCGCCGGGGTCAACAGTCTGTCGATGTGCCCGCCGACGGCCGCCACGGCCGCGGCCGCGGAACCGATGCAGGCCGGGATCCCCACCCCGTCGTACGCGGCGCCGCACAGCGCCAGCCCGCCCACCGCCGCCACCGCCGCCCGCACCCGGACCACCCGGTCCGGGTGCCCCACCGGGTACTGCGGCAGGCCCGCCGTGAAGCGCGACACGAAGGTGTCGTACGGCCGGGCGGTCAGGCCGATCGCCTCCCCCAGGTCCGCCAGCGAGCGGGCCACCAGCTCCTCGTCCGGCAGCCCCAGCGCCTCGTCGTCGCGGTGCCGGCCCAGCGAGGTGCGCAGCAGGAAGGCGTCCGGGGCGGAACGCTCCAGCCAGCCCCACTTGTTGGAGGAGAAAGTCGAGGCCTTGATCCGGCGGCCGTCCACCGGCGGCACCAGGAACCCGCTGCCGCTGGGCGGTTCGGGCAGGTCAGCGCGGCGGAACGCCAGGGTCACCAGCGCCATGCCCGCGTACTCGACGGCGTCCAACTCGGCGGCCGCCGCCGGGGCGTCCGCGCGCAGCAGCCGGGCCGCGGCCGGCGCCGGCACGGCCAGCACCACGGCGTCCGCGGTCAGCACCTCGCCGCCGGCCACCACCCGCCAGCCCTCGGGGGTGCGGCGCAGCTCCTCCACCGGGGTGTCGGTGCGCAGGTCCACGCCCGCCTTGACGCACGCCGCGGCCACCGCCTCCGGCAGGGTGCCGAGGCCGCCGCGCAGCCCCTGGAACACCGGGGTGCCGACCACCTGCGGCCGGGAGGCCAGCGCGTGCACCCCCTCGACCAGCGAGCCGCCGCCCTGGGCGATCGGCAGCAGCTGCGGCACGGCGGCGCGCAGCGAGATCTCCTCGGCGCGACCGGCGTAGACGCCGCCCAGCAGCGGCTCCACCAGCCGGTCCACCACCTCCTGGCCCAGCCGGTCGGCGACGTACCGGCCGATCGCCACGTCCGCCCCGACCTCGGTGTCCTGCTCGTGCCGGGCCCGCTCCAGCCCCTCGGCGGTCAGCACCCCGGAGGCGGCCAGCGCCTCCAGGTCACCCGGGACGCCCATCACCTGCCCGCCGGGCAGCGGCCGCAGCGCGCCCCTGGTCCAGATCGCCGCCTTCGCGGTGGTCGGCGGCTCCAGCTCCGCCCCCAGCCCGACCGCCCGCGCCAGCTCCACCGCCTCCGGCCGCCGCGCCAGCACCGACTCGGCCCCCAGGTCCACCCGGACCCCGCCGACCTCGCCGCCCCACAGCTTCCCGCCGACCCGCCCCGACGCCTCCAGCAGCGTCACCCGGGCCCGCGCCGCCCCCCCGGCCGCCCCGCTCAGGAAGGCAGCCGCAGCCAGCCCCGCGATCCCACCACCGACGACGACGACCTGTGCATCCGACATGCCTCGCAGTCTCGCAGGTCTTTACACGGATGCCTCAATCCGCCAACGCGTTCAGGTCGATGAAGATCGGGAACGGCACCGGCCGTTCGAGCGTGCCCCGGAAGACCCGATCCGGGACGTACACATGTGTCGCCCCTCGGGAGTTCATCCACGGGCCCACCGTAGTGGATCCACCACGCTCCGTAGCGCCCGCCCGGGGTCGGTGCCCGGTAGGTCGTGTCCGTCCCGGCGCCGAGCTGTGATGGACTCGCGATCTGCCGGGTGGGTCCGTGGGGCAGGCTCTTACGTCCAATGGCCAGGACTGCCAAAGGACTTGGGGAGGGGCCGGGAATGCGGAGACGGGCGAGAGCCGGGGCATTGGGGGCGGCGGTGGCCGTGGCGGTGCTGCTGGTGGGGGGCTGCAGCGCGGGCGGCGGCACGGAGCAGCGGGATTCGGCCGCAGGGCCGGCGAAGGCGGCGAATCCGCCCGCCGCGGCGGCGCCGGCCGCGGGGGGCGCTCAGCCGTCCGGTGGGCCGGCGGCGGCCGGGGTCGCCCCGGTGGCGGACACCCGGCTGATCTCGTACACCGCGCAGCTGGAGCTGCGCACCAAGGACGTCGGGCAAGTGCTCGGCAAGGCAAGGGAGTTGACCACCGCCTCGGGTGGCTACGTGGGTGGCGAGGTGGTCAGCGGCGGCGGGCCGGACGAGTTCGGGCAGCTGACGCTGAAGATCCCGTCCACCGCCTACCAGCAGACCCTGGAGCAGCTGGCCGCCCTGGGCGAGGTGCTGACGCGCAAGAGCCAGGCGGACGACCTGACCCAGCAGGTCGCGGACGTGGCGAGCCGGGTGCAGACCCAGCAGGCGAGCGTGGACCGGGTGCGCGCACTGATGGCGCAGGCCAAGTCGCTCAGCGACATCACCTCGCTGGAGGGCGAGTTGAGCCGCCGGGAGGCGGATCTGGAGTCGTTGCAGAAGCAGCAGAAGGAGTTGTCCGCCCGGACGTCGTACTCGACCGTCACCCTGGACGTCCGCCGCGAGGCGGTGGCGCCGACCCCCAAGCCGAAGCCCGAGGGGAAGGGCTTCGGTGACTCGGTCGGGTCCGCGCTCGGCGGCGGCTGGCACGTGCTGGTGGCCATCGGCTCCGCGCTGGTGGTGGCGCTGGCCGCGGTGGCGCCGTTCCTGCTGGTGCTCGGGGTCCCGGCGGCGCTGCTCTACCGGTACTGGCGCCGGACCCGCCCGCAGCCCTTCCGACCCGGAGAGCCCGGGGAGCCCGAAGAACCCACCGGGCCCGGGGAGTGACGCACGGCGGCGGGCCCCCCGCGTCCGGGGGCCCGCCGCCGCGGGGCGTCAGCGCGCGCTGGCCTCGTGCACGAAGGCGACCAGGCGGCTGAGCGCGTCCGGGTCCATGGACGGCATGACGCCGTGGCCGAGGTTGAAGATGTGGCTGCTGACGCCGAGCGCCTGGGCGGCGTGCAGCACCTCGCGGGCCTTGGTCTCGACGACTTTGGTGGGCGCGTACAGCACCGCGGGGTCGAGGTTGCCCTGGAGGCCCTTGCCGGGGCCGACCCGCTCGGCGGCGACGTTCAGCGGCACCCGCCAGTCGACGCCGACGATGTCCGCACCGGCCTGACCCATCAGCCCGAGCAGTTCGCCGGTGCCGACGCCGAAGTGGATCCGCGGCACCCCGTAGGAGGCGACGGCGTCGAAGACCTTGGTGCTGGCGGGCATGACCGAGCGGCGGTAGTCGTCCGGGGCGAGCGCGCCGACCCAGGAGTCGAACACCTGGATCGCGGAGGCGCCGGCCTCGATCTGCACTTTGAGGAAGGCGGAGGTGATGTCGGCGAGCCGGTCCAGCAGGGCGGCCCACAGCTCGGGCTGCCCGTACATCATGGCCTTGGTGTTCTCGTGGTTCTTGGACGGCCCGCCCTCGATCAGGTAGCTGGCGAGCGTGTACGGCGCGCCCGCGAAGCCGATCAGCGGGGTCTCGCCGAGTTCGTCGACGAGCAGGCCGACGGCCTCGGTGACGTAGGGGACGTCGTCGGGCTCGAGCGGGCGCAGCCGCTGGAGGTCCTCGAAGGTGCGGATCGGGTCGGCGATGACCGGGCCGATGCCGGGCTTGATGTCCACGTCGATGCCGACGGCCTTGAGCGGCACCACGATGTCGCTGAAGAAGATCGCCGCGTCCACCTTGTGCCGGCGCACCGGCTGGAGGGTGATCTCCTTGACCAGCTCGGGCCGCATGCAGGACTCCAGCATGGGGATGCCTTCGCGGACCTTCAGGTACTCGGGCAGCGAGCGGCCGGCCTGGCGCATGAACCACACCGGCGTGTGCGGCACCGGCTCGTGCCGGCAGGCGCGCAGGAACGCGGAGTCGTGCGCGGCGCCGCGGCGCGCGGGGGTGGTTCGGCCGTCGAGGGTGGCCGCCGTCGGGTCTGCCGTAGTCTCGCTCACGGGTCAAATCTTCGCACGCGCGCGGGGGCGCCCTTCTCGGGCGGTCTCGTCGGTTCCTCCAAGATCTGGCCGGGTTTGCCGTTCCGGCACGCCGCTCGGACGGAAGTTGCGGCGATAACCCGGGTTTTCGACCTAGTCTTCGGGTCATGGCAGCGGTCGGCGGGCACCCCGCACAGGGTGGCGGAACAGGTGGCGGAACGGGTCGGGAGGGGGCGCCGAGCGAGTTCCGGGCGGCCGTGGAGGCCCTCGACGGGGCTCGGCTGCGGCCTGAGCTCCAGCTCTCCCCCGCGCCGGCCCCGCGCCGGCTGGCCCCGTACGCGTTCGCGCTGACCGCCACCGTGGAGGTGGACGACGAGGAGCTGGCCGACGGCCGGCTGGTGCTGCTGTACGACCCGGCCGGGCAGGAGGCCTGGAACGGGGAGTTCCGGGTGGTCACGATGACCCGGGCCGAGCTGGAGCCGGAGATGGCCGGCGACCCGATGCTCTCCGAGGTCGGCTGGGCCTGGCTGCTGGACGCGCTGCAGGCGCACGGCGCCGGGTACGCGGAGCCGTCCGGCACGGTGACCCGCTGCGCCTCGCAGTACTTCGGCGGTCTGGCGGACCGCCCGTCCTCGACCGAGATCGAGATCCGGGCCTCCTGGACGCCGGCCGACGGCCGGTTCGAGCGGCACCTGGCGGCCTGGGGGGACCTGCTCTGCATCAGTGCCGGGCTGCCCCCGGCCAGCCCGGCCCCGCAGTCGCCGACCGAGGTCACGTCACTCGGTGGAGTGGTCCCGATGCCCGCGCGGCGACGCCCCCGGTCGCACTGAAGGGTGGCGTCCGGTCCGGGCGGCACCGCCTGCCCCGATGCCACCCCCAGGACTGACGGAGTGTGACTTCGGCCCTGCTCTGTGTCAATTAACCGGTCAGAGCCGACCGATCTGTGACGAATCTGATCGATTTTGTACGAATACCAGGCATGTCGCATCAGTCATATGCGCGATTTGTCCGTATTGTTACTCACTAGATCGTGATCTTTCGCTAAAGCCGGGCACGGTAGCTGCCGAAGCAGACTGTGACCCTTTCCGAACGCGGAACACTCCGACCGCCCCCTCGGGGTTCCGTCCGCCACTCCCCGCAGGAGGCCTGGTGTCGGTCCTTCTTGAGCACCCCGCAAACGTGGTCGCCTACCGCCCGACCAAGCCCACCGCCATGGTGGTCATCGCCGATCCCCGTGTCCGAAACACCGTCACCCGTCACCTCTGGGCGCTCGGCGTCCGCGATGTGATCGAGGTGTCCTCGATCGCCGAGGCCCGCCCCCGGGTCTCCACCCCGCGCGACATCTGCGTCGCCGACGTCCACCTGCCGGACGGCTCCGGGTTGACCATCCTCGCCGAGACCCGCGCCGCGGGCTGGCCCAACGGCCTGGCCCTGTCCGCCGCCGACGACATCGGCGCGGTCCGCAGCGCGCTCGCGGGCGGCGTCAAGGGTTACGTGGTCACCGGCACCCGCACCAACGTCGCGATGCCCGGCCGCCCGGGCCTGCCGCTCGGTGCCGCCGGACTGGCCGGCCGGATGCGCCGCCCCGGGATGCCGGGCATGCCGGGCGCCGCCGGCGCTCCGGGCGCGCCCGGGGCCCCCGGTGCGCCGGGCCCGCAGCAGTCCGCCTACCGCGAGCTGTCCGGCCGCGAGGTCGAGGTGCTGCGGCTGGTCGCCGAGGGCCAGTCGAACAAGGCGATCGGCGTGGCGATGGGCCTGTCCGCACTCACCGTGAAGAGCCACCTGGCCCGGATCGCCCGCAAGCTCGGCACCGGCGACCGCGCCGGAATGGTGGCGGTCGCGCTGCGCACCGGCATCATCCACTGAGCCGGCCCGAGCCGATCCACCGGTCGAACCTGCGGCGGCCCAGGAGGAACGTTCCTCCTGGGCCGCCGCACGCTCGTCCGGCAGCACCCGGGACACCGGGCCCGGCAACCCGTCAACCGGACCGTCAGCCGGGCGGTCGGGCAGACGATCGGGCGGGCGATCAACAGTCTGACCAGTCCGACAACACTCCCAGTTCCGGTGACCGTCGTACCCTTGGTGGGTGACCGACGCCGTAGCAGCCATCCCAGAAGAAGCAGCCCCGGTCCCGCTCCTCGAACCGAAGGAGGGGATCCCGCCCGTCGTGGCGGACGAGCAGGCGCTGGCAGCCGTCGTCGCCGCCTTCGCCGCGGGCACCGGACCGGTGGCCGTCGACGCCGAGCGAGCCTCCGGCTACCGCTACGGGCAGCGCGCGTACCTCATCCAACTGCGGCGCTCCGGCGCCGGCTCCGCCCTGATCGACCCGATCGCCTGCCCCGACCTCAGCGGGCTGGGCGACGCCGTCGCGGACGCCGAGTGGGTGGTGCACGCCGCGACCCAGGACCTGCCCTGCCTCGCCGAGGTGGGCATGAGACCGAAGCGCCTGTTCGACACCGAGCTGGCCGGGCGGATCGCCGGGTTCCCCCGGGTCGGCCTGGGGCCGATGACCGAGAACGTGCTCGGGCTGAGCCTGGCCAAGGAGCACTCGGCGGTCGACTGGTCCACCCGTCCGCTGCCCGAGCCGTGGCTGCGCTACGCCGCTCTGGACGTCGAGGTGCTGGTCGAGCTGCGCGACGCACTCGAACAGGAGCTGGACGCCCAGGGCAAGCTCGACTGGGCCCTGGAGGAGTTCGCCGCGATCGCCGCCGCGCCCCGCCCGGCCCCGCGCACCGACCCGTGGCGGCGCACCTCCCAGCTGCACAAGGTCCGCCGGCGCCGTCAGCTGGCCGTGGTGCGCGAGCTGTGGCTGGCCCGCGACCGGATGGCCCAGGAGCGCGACGTCTCCCCCGGCCGGGTGCTCTCCGACGCCGCGATCGTCAACGCGGCGCTCGCGATGCCGCTGAACATCGCCGCGCTGCAGGCCGTGCAGGGCTTCGGCCCGCGGCTGCACCGGCGCCAGCTGGACCAGTGGCTGGCGGCCGTGCAGCGCGGCCGGGAGGTCCCGGAGAACCAGCTGCCGCCGGCCGCAGCCCCGCACGACGGGCCCCCGCCGCCGCGGGCCTGGGCGGAGAAGGACCCGGTCGCGGCCGCCCGGCTCTCCGGTGCCCGGGCCGCGGTCAGCGAGCTGGCCGAGCGCCACAACCTGCCCGCCGAGAACCTGATCACCCCGGACCTGGTGCGCCGGGTCTCCTGGGAGCCGCCGGCCGAGCCGAACGCCGACGGTGTGGCCGCCGCGCTGCGCCGGCTCGGCGCCCGGCAGTGGCAGGTCGACCTGGTGGCGCCGGTGGTGGCCACCGCCTTCGCCACCGCCGCCACCGCCACCGCCGACACCGCCCAGGCCTGATCCGGCCGGAGCCCGACTCCGCCGACTGCACTCCGAAAAGGGGACACCGTCCGCACGGACGGCGTCCCCTTCGGCGTTTCCGGGGAGCATTCCTGGTCGGAACGGTGCCGGACGTGTCGCGGGACACATGGTCAGAACCCTCCGAGGGGCCTGGGCAGGTTGGTTACCGACCGGTAGCATGGCTGGGACGCGGCGCCGCTCGGATTCCTCCGGCGGCAGCCTGCCCACCTCAAATGTTGGTCCCTGGGAGGAGAGCCCCCGTGCCTCGTACCGCGAGGGACGTCGTCTTCGTCGATGGCGTCCGCACCCCGTTCGGCAAGGCCGGCCCGAAGGGCATCTACCACGAGACGCGCGCCGACGACCTCGTCGTCAAGTGCATCCGGGAGCTCGTGCGCCGGAACCCGAACCTGCCCGTCGAGCGCATCGACGAGGTCGCCATCGCGGCCACCACGCAGATCGGCGACCAGGGTCTGACCATCGGGCGCACCGCCGCCCTGCTGTCCGGCCTGCCCAAGTCCGTCCCCGGTTACTCGATCGACCGCATGTGCGCCGGCGCCCTGACCGCCGTGACCGCCACCGCCGGCGGCATCGCCTTCGGCGCGTACGACGTGGTCGTGGCCGGCGGTGTCGAGCACATGGGCCGCCACCCGATGGGCGAGGGCGTGGACCCGAACCCGCGCTTCGTCTCCGAGAAGCTGGTCGACGAGTCCGCCCTGTTCATGGGCATGACCGCGGAGAACCTGCACGACCGCTTCCCGCACATCACCAAGGAGCGCTGCGACGCCTACGCCGTGCGCTCCCAGGAGAAGGCCGCCAAGGCGTACGCCAACGGCGACATCCAGCCCGACCTGGTGCCGATCACGATCCGCAACACCAACCCCGAGGTCGGCGAGACCGGCTGGGGCCTGGCCACCGTGGACGAGCCGATGCGCCCGGGCACCACGATGGAGTCGCTGGCCGGCCTCAAGACCCCGTTCCGCCCGCACGGCAACATCACCGCGGGCAACTCGGCCGGTCTGAACGACGGTGCCACCGCCTCGCTGTTGGCCGCCGAGGACGTCGCCGAGGAGCTCGGCCTCCCGGTCAAGATGCGCCTGGTCTCCTACGCCTTCGCGGGCGTCGAGCCCGAGGTCATGGGCATCGGCCCGGTGCCGGCCACCGAGAAGGCCCTGGCCAAGGCCGGCCTGACCATCGACGACATCCAGGCCTTCGAGGTCAACGAGGCCTTCGCCGTCCAGGTGCTGTCCTTCCTCGACCACTACGGCATCGCGGACGACGACGAGCGGGTCAACCCGTTCGGCGGCGCGATCGCCTTCGGCCACCCGCTGGCCTCCTCGGGCGTGCGCCTGATGAACCAGCTGGCCCGCCGCTTCGAGCAGCGCCCGGACGTCCGCTACGGCCTCACCACGATGTGCATCGGCTTCGGCATGGGCGGCACCATCATCTGGGAGAACCCGCACTTCGAGGGTGGTAAGTGAGCATGAGCAACACCACTGAGCTGCTCCAGCAGGGCGCCGAGCTGTTCCCGGGCGAGGTCGTCACGACCGCGCACGTGCGCCACCTGGACCTGCCGCTGCAGGCCGGCAAGCTGGCCATGATCACCCTCGACAACGGCTTCGACCACACCAAGCCGACCACCTTCGGCCCGGGCTCGCTGCTCAAGCTGTCCGAGGCGCTGGACCAGGTCGAGGCCGAGGCCGCCGAGGGCAAGATCGTCGGCGCCGCGATCACCGGCAAGCCGTTCATCTTCGCCGTCGGCGCCGACCTCAAGGGCGTCGAGCTGCTCAAGCAGCACGCCGACGCGCTGGCCATCGGCAAGGGCGGCCACGAGGTCTTCAAGCGGATCGCCGCGCTGCCCGTCCCGACCTTCGCCTTCTACAACGGCGCGGCCATGGGCGGCGGCGTCGAGGTCGGCCTGCACTGCGACTACCGCACGGTGTCCGCGGGCGTTCCGGCCTTCTCGCTGCCCGAGGTCTTCCTCGGCCTCGTCCCCGGCTGGGGCGGCTGCACCATCCTGCCGAACCTGATCGGTGCCGGTAAGGCCGTCAAGGTCATCATCGAGAACTCGATGAACCAGAACAAGCAGCTCAAGGGCAAGGACGTGTTCGAGCTGGGGATCGCCGACGCGATCTTCGAGCCGGCCGACTTCCTGGAGCAGTCGCTGCTGTGGGCCGCCCAGGTCGTCAAGGGCGACCTGGTCGTCGAGCGCGAGGCGATCGACCGCGGCAAGGCCTGGGACGACGCCGTCCTCTGGGGCCGCATGGTCGCCGACGCCAAGGTGCACGGGGCCGCTCCGGCCGCGTACAAGGCGCTCGACATCATCGCCGCCGTCAAGGACGCCGACCTCGCCGACAAGGCCAGCCTCCAGGCCGGCTTCGACGCCGAGGACGCGGCCCTGGCCGACCTCATCATGAGCGGCGAGCTGCGCAGCGGCATCTACGCCTTCAACCTGGTGCAGCGCCGGGCCAAGCGCCCGTTCGGTGCGCCGGACAAGTCGCTGGCCCGCCCGGTCTCCAAGGTCGGCGTCGTCGGCGCCGGTCTGATGGCCTCGCAGCTGGCGCTGCTGTTCGCCCGCCGTCTGGAGGTGCCGGTGGTCCTCACCGACATCGACCAGGAGCGCATCGACAAGGGCGTCGGCTACGTCCACGCCGAGATCGACAAGCTGCTCGGCAAGGGCCGGATCGGCCAGGACAAGGCCAACCGCCTCAAGGGCCTGGTCACCGGCTCGCTGGACAAGGCCGTCGCCTTCGGCGACGCGGACTTCGTCATCGAGGCCGTGTTCGAGGAGATGGGCGTCAAGCAGACGGTCTTCGCGGACCTGGAGAAGGTGGTCTCGCCGACCTGCGTGCTGGCGACCAACACCTCCTCGCTGTCGGTCACCGAGATGGCCTCGAAGCTGCAGCACCCCGAGCGGGTCGTCGGCTTCCACTTCTTCAACCCGGTCGCGATCCTGCCGCTGCTGGAGATCGTCCGCGGCGAGCTGACCGACGACGCGTCGCTGGCCACCGCCTTCGCCGTGTCGAAGAAGCTGAAGAAGACCTCGGTCCTGTGCAAGGACGCCCCGGCGTTCGTGGTGAACCGGATCCTGACCCGCTTCATGGGCGAGATCCAGAACATCATCGACGAGGGCACCCCGATCGCCAGCGTCGAGAAGGCCGTCGAGCCGCTCGGCCTGCCGATGTCCCCGATCGTGCTGCTGGAGCTGGTCGGCCCGGCCATCGCCCTGCACGTCTCGGAGACCCTGGCCGGCGCCTTCCCGGAGCGGTTCACCGTCTCCGAGAACCTCGGCAAGGTGGTCAAGGCCGGCAAGCGCGGCTTCTACACCTGGGTGGACGGCAAGCAGGTCCTCGACCCCGAGGTGCTGGAGCTGCTGACCTTCGGCGACTCGGTCCTCACCGAGGAGCAGGTCCTGAACCGCTCCCTGGAGGCCGTGGCCCAGGAGATCGGCCTGATGCTGGAGGAGGGTGTCGTCGGCGAGGCCCAGGACATCGACCTCTGCATGATCACCGGTGCCGGCTGGCCCTTCCACCTGGGCGGGATCACCCCGTACCTGGACCGTGAGGGCGTCTCGGAGCGGGTGAACGGCAAGAAGTTCCTCGCCCCCGGCGTGGCCTCGGTGCCCGCGTAAGGCGTAGCGCTACGCAAGGAGCCCCCGGCGACCTGGTCGCCGGGGGCTCCTTCGTGTGCGGTTCCGGGGCTCCGGGGGCTGCTCCGGGGGCTGCTTCGTGGGCGGCCCGGGGCCTCAGTGCTTGAGGCGGTAGACGACGGTGTCGCCGATGACGCCGATCATCTCGTAGTGGGTGTCCAGCAGGTTCTCGATCCGCGGGACCAGCACCGGCTGGTACGGGGCGACGCCGGAGTCGTCCACGAAGACCTCGGGCAGGCCGTTGGCGAGCTCCTTGTCGAAGGTCTGCCAGGCGTTGTTGACGCTGAACTGCTCGCCGACGTTGGCGCTGCCGTCCTTGCCGCCGCTGTAGTTGGTGAGGAAGCCGGCGGTCAGGTAGCGGCTGGCCGGCTTGCGGTCGGCCAGCCAGTACAGCTCGGGGTGCATGCCCCAGACCAGCACGGTGTCCTTGGGGGTGGTCTGGGCGGCGACCGCGGTGGCCACCTCGGTGTTGCGGCTCATCTGCTCCCCCGGCCAGGCCAGCGCCAGGCCCCAGAAGACCGTGGCGGCGACCGTGGTGTACACCAGGACGGGCTTCCAGCGGATCGCGGAGGTGGCGACCGCCCCGGTGCCCAGCAGCACCAGCGGGGGCATCAGCTGCAGGTAGTAGTGGCCGAAGAAGTGGAAGCCCACGCTGACCGCGACGGCGGAGGAGAGCAGCCAGACCCACAGGTCGGTGGTCGAGCCGTGCTCCTCACCGGCCACCGGCAGCGGGCGGTGGCGGTACTTGAACCAGAGCCGGCGGCCGACCGGGAAGAGGAAGCCGAGGCCCGCCGCGGCCAGGATGCCGAGGTTGCCGAAGGCCCGGCCGAGCATCTGCAGCCAGGCGCCGCCGAAGGAGGCGTAGTCGCCGCTGCCGGTGACCACCCAGAACAGGAAGCCCTTGGGCTTGGTGAGGATGACCGCCACCAGCGCTATCGGGACGGCGAAGCCGAAGCCGATCTTGAACAGGGCGGGCGGCCAGCGCACCCCCCGCCGGCGGGTGTCCTGGAGCAGCATCCAGAGCACCGGCAGCAGCACCGCGCCGCCGGTCTGCTTGGTCAGCGAGCAGAGCGCGACCGCGATGCCCGCGGCCAGCCAGCGGCGGCGCTCGGCGTACCGGAAGGCGGCCACCATCGCGGGCAGCATGAAGACCTCGAAGGTCGCCGCCTGGGTGTCCTCCGGGGAGAGCCCGATGGAGACCAGCAGGTAGAGCAGTCCGGCACCGGCCCCGGCCCGGTTGCCCCAGCGGCCGCGGGCGATCGAGGCCAGCAGGATCGCGGTGACCAGGTGGGCCGCCACCGCGAGGGTGCGCAGCGGCCACAGCGAGGCGGAGCCGAAGACGGCGAAGCAGGCCTGGTAGAGCCAGGGGAGCAGCGGGGGCTTGCGGTCCACCACGGTGTCGTAGAGCACCCCGCCGTCCGCGAGCATCCGGGCCTGGGTGGCCAGGAAGCCCTCGTCCGGGCTCCAGACGGGCCGGGCGAAGGACGGGATGTGGGTGGCCACCGCGACCAGGGTGAGCAGCGGCACCAGCCTCGTCCAGTACCCCTGCTGGATGTGGGTACGGGCGCGCGCGGGCAGGCGGTCGACCAGTCCGGCGAGGCGGAGGCGGGTGGGGGTGGGCACGGTTGACAACCTACCGGGCGGGATCGGCGCGGAGAGCGCCGGTCCCGCCATTCAGTGCGATTGTCGGCTTGTCCTGTGACGAACTGTTACAGGGTTACGACAATCGGTCGTCGGCGGAGCGGCCGGCGGGTTGCCGGACCGTTCCGCCGACCACGACTCAGGCGTCGAGCGCGGCTCAGGCCTGGACCGGTGCCGCGTCCAGCTTGGCGACCAGGGCGCCCACCTTCTCGGCGATGTCCGGGGCGTTCAGGCCGATCTCGGCCAGGATCTCGTTCCGGCTGGCGTGGTCCAGGAACTCCTGCGGGATGCCGAAGTCGCGCACCGGCAGGTCCACGTCCGCGTCCCGCAGCGCCTGCGCGACGGCCGCGCCGACGCCGCCCACCCGGCCGTTGTCCTCGATCGTGACGACCACCCGGTGCTCGGCGGCCAGGCCCGGCAGGGCCGCGTCCACCGGCTTGACCCAGCGCGGGTCCACCACGGTGGCGGTGATGCCCCGGGCGGCCAGCAGGTCGGCCACCTCCAGGCTGGTCGGGGCCATCGCGCCGACCGAAACGATCAGCACGTCCGCGCGGTGGGCGCCCGAGGGCTCCCCGGCGGCGCGCAGCACGTCCATCCCGCCGACCCGGCCGACCGCCGGGACGGCCGGGCCGACCGAACCCTTGGAGTAGCGGACCACCGTCGGGGCGTCCTCGACCTGGACGGCCTCGCGCAGCTGGGCGCGGACCTGGTCGGCGTCGCGCGGGGCGGCCAGCCGCAGGCTCGGGATGACCTGGAGGATCGACATGTCCCACATGCCGTTGTGCGAGGCGCCGTCCGTCCCGGTGACACCGGCCCGGTCCAGCACGAAGGTGACGCCCAGCTTGTGCAGCGCCACGTCCATCAGGACCTGGTCGAAGGCCCGGTTCAGGAAGGTCGCGTAGACCGCGAAGACGGGGTGCAGCCCGTTGGTGGCCAGGCCGGCGGCGCTGGTCACGGCGTGCTGCTCGGCGATGCCGACGTCGAAGATGCGGTCCGGGAACTCCTTGGCGAAGGGCGCCAGGCCGACCGGGTGGAGCATCGCGGCGGTGATCGCCACGATGTCCTCGCGCTCGTGGCCGAGCGCGACCATCTCCTCGCCGAAGACCGAGGTCCAGTCCTTGCCCGAGTTCTTGACCGGCAGGCCGGTGTCCGGGTGGATCACGCCGACGGCGTGGAAGCGGTCCTCGTCGTTGTTCTCGGCGGCGTGGTAGCCGCGGCCCTTCTCGGTGAGGCAGTGCACGATCACCGGGCCGCCGAAGCCGCGCGCCTTGGTCAGCGCGGACTCCAGGGCGGTCAGGTCGTGGCCGTCGATCGGGCCGATGTACTTGAGGCCGAGGTCCTCGAACATGCCCTGCGGGGCGATGAAGTCCTTGAGGCCCTTCTTGGCGCCGTGCAGCGTCTCGAACAGCTGCTGGCCGACCACCGGGGTGCGCTGCAGGGCGTCCTTGCCCCAGGACAGGAAGCGCTCGTAGCCCTGGGTGGTGCGCAGCGTGGCGAGGTGGTTGGCGAGGCCGCCGATGGTCGGCGAGTAGGAGCGCTCGTTGTCGTTGACGACGATGACGACCGGCAGGTCCTTGGCGTCGGCGATGTTGTTCAGCGCCTCCCAGGCCATGCCGCCGGTGAGCGCGCCGTCACCGATCACGGCGACGACCGGGTCCGCCTTGCCCTGGATCTTGTTGGCCTTGGCCAGGCCGTCCGCGTACGAGAGGACCGTGGAGGCGTGCGAGTTCTCGATCACGTCGTGCTCGGACTCGGCGCGCGAGGGGTAGCCGGACAGGCCGCCGCTCATCTTCAGCCGGGAGAAGTCCTGGCGGCCGGTGAGCAGCTTGTGGACGTAGCTCTGGTGGCCGGTGTCGAAGAGGATGCGGTCGCGCGGCGAGTCGAAGACCCGGTGCAGCGCGATGGTGAGCTCCACCACGCCGAGGTTGGGGCCGAGGTGGCCGCCCGTCTTGGAGACCTCGGTCACCAGGAAGGTCCGGATCTCCTGGGCCAGTGCGGCCAGCTGGCCGGGCGTGAGCCGGTCGAGATCGCGCGGTCCCCGAATGCGGGTCAGCAGGGCCACCCGTTCCTCCTCGTTCAGTGTTCGCGGACCACGGACGGTCCGACGGGCGTCGCTGCCCGGTCCGGCGGCAGGCCGGTGGTCGCGGCCGGTACCGACCGGTCGAGTCTAATGTCCGCTACACGGACGCCGAGCGGCGCGCCCGGTGCCGCCGACCGGTTACCGCCATTCCGGGAGGTCGGTCGGGGGGCGCGGGTCAATGCTTGTTGACGGACGGGTGTTCGTCGGTGGGGGTGGGTGAGGACGAGGGGGCGGTGGCGGTCAGTGGCGGCCGAGGGCGCCGGACTCGCCCATCTCGCTCATCACCAGGGCCAGCGCGCCCAGCACCTCGGCACGGCCGCCCAGGGTGCCGGGGACGACCGAGAGCTGACGGGCGGCGCTGGGGATCGCGTAGCGGGCCACCGAGTCGCGGATCGGGGCCAGCACCAGCTCACCGGCCTCGGCGAGGTCGCCGCCCAGGATCACCCGGCGGGGGTTGAGCAGGTTGCACAGCGTCGCCACGCCCGTACCGATCTGGCGGCCGGCGTCGGCGATCACCCGGCGGCAGCCCAGGTCGCCCTGGTGGGCCAGCTCGACCAGCCGGGGCAGGGTGAGGTCCGGGCCGAGGGTGGAGGTGAGCAGCGACAGCAGGTAGCGGGAGCCGACGAAGGTCTCCAGGCAGCCCCGGTTGCCGCAGCGGCAGACCGGGCCCGCCTCGTCCAGGGTGATGTGCCCGATCTCACCCGCGGTGCCGCCCGGACCGCGGTAGATCTGGCCGTTGACCACCAGGCCGGCGCCCACCCCGCTGGCGATCTTGATGTACGCGAGGTCGCTCAGGCCGCGGCCGGCCCCCCAGACCAGCTCGCCCAGCGCGCCCAGGTTGGCGTCGTTGTCCACGTGCACCGGCATGCCGAGCCGCTCCCCCAGCTCCCGGCCCGGGGCGATGCCCGTCCAGCCCGGCAGGATCGCGGTCGAGCCGAGGGCGCCGGTCTCCACGTCGATCGGGCCGGGCACGCCGAGGCCCACGCCGATCACCTTCTCCGGGTGGAAACCGGCCTGCGTCAGGAGCCGGTCGACCATCGCCTCGGCCCGGTCGAAGCCCTGCGCGGCCGAGACGTCCACGTCGATCGGGGCGCTCTCCTCGGCCAGCACCCGGTGCGCGAGGTTGCCGACGGCCACCCGGAGGTGGGTGTGGCCGAAGTCGATCCCGACCACGATGCCGGCGTCACCGCTCAGCGAGACGCTGCGGGCGCGGCGGCCGCCGGAGGAGGTGTCGGCGACCACGACGGTGCCGCTCTCCTTCAGTTCCCGCACGATGTTGGAGACGGTGGCCGCGGACAGGCCGGTGCCTCGGGCGATCTCGGCCTGGGTGAGCGAACCGGCCATCCGCACCGCGCGGAGCACCCGTTCCAGGTTCGCCCGGTGCAGGGACGACTGTGAGCCCGGTGTGTCCGTCGACATGATCCACCCTCCCAGGGTGGGGAACCCTCCGCCGGGTGTCCCCTTCAACTCCTGAAGCGTACGGCTCGGGGGGCCGCTGCGCGGGGGCTGGTGGGGGTGGGGGCTCTCGGGAGGGTGGGTGAGGCCGGGGGCGGTTCCCTCTCGCCTTGGGTGTGCGGGCGTGGGGGGTGGGTGGTCGGGGGGTGAAGGTGTTGCGTGGTGAGGGGGTGGGGGGTCCGGGTTCGGTGGTCCTGGGGGCGGGGGAAAAGCGGGCGCCACTAGCATGGTGCCGAATCTCACCCGTCCCACCGGGCCGTGGATGGCACCGGCAGGGGGACGCTTCCAGACATGACGGGGAATCAGATGGCAGGGGATCACCCTACGCCGGGTGCAGGCGATGCATCGTCGCAGGACAATCGGGGCGTTTCGTTCGGGCGGCCGGCAGG
The DNA here is from genome assembly GCF_042884005.1 of Kitasatospora sp. NPDC058162. NCBI lineage: Bacteria > Bacillati > Actinomycetota > Actinomycetes > Kitasatosporales > Streptomycetaceae > Kitasatospora > Kitasatospora sp. NPDC058162. The sequence continues at coordinate 27,133 of NZ_JBHVUS010000012.1, read as the reverse complement.
TGGTGTGGATCCTGCCGCTGTTGCGGACCAGATGACACAGCTCGACGGCTCGGCGGTTCCGGGGCAGGGCGTTCAGCCGCCGGCTCAGCCGCCGATGCCGCCGGCGCCCCCGGCGCAGCCTCCGGTGGGTGGGGTCGACTACGGGGCGTACGCGGCGACGGCGCCCGGGATGCCGGCGCAGGCTCCGCCGCCGGCCGGGGCTCCGGTCGGGCCGTACGACCCGGTGCCCGGTGGGGGCTACGCCGGGGCTGAGGCCGGGCAGACCTACGGCGGCGGGTACAACTACCAGCAGCAGCCGGGGTACTACCCGGAGGCGCCCAAGCAGCGCAACCCCGTGATGCTGTGGGGCGGGATCATCGGCGGTGTGCTGGCGATCGCGATCGTGATCGGGCTGGTCGTGCTGCTCCAGCCGAGCCCCAAGCCCAACCCGAACCCCGGCCCCGTGGCCGATTCGGGCGGCACCAGCAGCAGCACCTCCATCGGCGGAACCAGCGGGACGACCGGGGGCACCACGCCCGACACGTCCAACGCCACGTTGAAGGTCGCCTGGAACGCCGACAAGGACCCCAACGCGGACTCGTCCTCGCAGCTGCTCGGTGTCTGGGGTTCCACCTCGGGCTCCGACTCGTTCGCCGTGCGCGCGGACACCACCGGCATCCGGGCGTACAACCTGGCGGACGGCAAGCAGGCCTGGAACATCCCGGTGCCGTCCGGCAGCAAGGAGCTGTGCACCGCCTCCCGCTCGCGCAATGCCAAGAACATCATCGCGGTCTCCTTCAACACCGGTGACTACGACTGTTCCACCATCGGTGCCGTCGACATCGCCCAGGGCAAGCTGCTCTGGAGCGTCAAGTCCACCCCGGACAAGCTGTCCAGCCCGGCCCTGAGCGTCACCGACAAGGTGGTCGCCGTCGGTTCCCTCGGCGCGCTGAACATCGACAACGGACAGTCCGTCTGGCAGTTCAAGGGGCGCGGCAAGGACTGCAGCGTGTACGGCGCCGCGGCCGGCTCGGTGATCGTGGCCAGCGACCGCTGCTACGACAGCGGCCTCCAGAAGTCGGTGCTGCAGGTCGTCAACGCCGAGACCGGCAATCCCGTCAGCCAGGCGATCCCGCTCAACGGTCAGATCGAGCGCATCGACGCGGTCATCAGCGCCCAGCCGCTGGTGGCCCTCATCTCCGGCGGCACGAACGGCGACTACATCCTGCCGTTCGACGACAGCTACAAGCCCGGGAACCCGATGTCGACCAAGGAGGCCGGCTCGGACAGCCTGCGCCTGTCCGGCCAGTCCGACGCCATCAGCAACAACGTGGTCATCGGCAAGACGCTGTACGTCCAGATCACCGGCAGCAAGTCGGGCATCAACGCGTACGACCTGGGCACCGGCAAGCGCCTGTGGTCCGTCGGCTCCTCGTCGATCAGCAACGACATGCGGCTGGTCCCCGGCACCACCAAGGACGGCAAGGTCCGGGCCATCGTCGGCCAGGGCTACGACAAGCCGGCCAAGCTGGTCGCGCTGTCGCCCAACGACGGCTCGATGAGCGACATCGCCACCATGTCGATGCCGAGCGGCATGGACATCGGGATGAGCCAGGCGCAGTACTTCATCCCCGACGACAACAGCCAGGTGGTCGCCTACCGTCGCAGCAGCAGCTACGCGTCGCCGATGACGAAGTGGTCGAAGTGACGGCGGTGGGCTGAGGCCTTCCGGCGTCGGGGCGGGGCGGGTTCGGACCGATGGGTCCGGGGCCGCCCCGCCTTCGGTTTTCCGGTCGGGCGGCTCGTCGGGCATGCGAGGATTCGGTCCATCAGCCAGACGAAGGAGTGCAGCGAGTGCCCGGCACCAACCTGACCCGCGAAGAGGCCCGTACCCGGGCCGACCTCATCCGGGTGGACGCGTACGACATCGAGCTCGACCTCGGCTCGGCCCGCGAGGGCGGTACCTTCCGGTCCACGACCGTGGTCCGGTTCTCCGCCACGACCCCCGGCGCCGACAGCTTCATCGACCTCGTCGCCCCGGGCGTCGAGGAGATCACCCTCAACGGCACTGCGCTCGACCCGGCGAGCTTCGCCGACAGCCGCATCCCGCTGCCCGGCCTGGCGGCCGAGAACGAGCTGCGGGTCGTCGCGAACTGTGCCTACAGCAACACCGGTGAGGGTCTGCACCGGTTCGTCGACCCGGTCGACGGCGAGACCTACCTGTACACCCAGTTCGAGGTGCCGGACGCCCGTCGGGTCTACGCGAACTTCGAACAGCCGGACCTGAAGGCCACGTTCGCGTTCACCGTGACGGCCCCGACCGGCTGGGTCGTGGTGTCCAACTCGCCCACCCCCGAGCCGGTCGGCGAAGGCGCCACCCAGGTCTGGACGTTCGAGCCCACCGGCCGGATCTCCAGCTACATCACCGCGCTGGTGGCCGGCCCGTACGTCGGGGTCTTCGACACGTACGAGAACGGCGAGCAGCGGGTGCCGCTGGCCGTCTACTGCCGCCCCTCGCTGCGCGAGTTCCTGGACGCCGAGGCGATCTTCGCGGTCACCAAGCAGGGCTTCGACTACTTCCAGGCGAAGTTCGACTTCCCGTACCCGTTCCCCAAGTACGACCAGCTGTTCGTCCCGGAGTTCAACGCCGGCGCGATGGAGAACGCGGGTGCCGTCACCCTGCGCGACCAGTACGTGTTCCGCTCCAAGGTGACCGACGCCGCGTACGAGTCGCGCGCCGCGACGATCCTGCACGAGCTGGCCCACATGTGGTTCGGCGACCTCGTCACCATGGAGTGGTGGAACGACCTCTGGCTGAACGAGTCCTTCGCGACCTTCGCCGAGGCCGTCTGCCAGGCGGAGGCCCCCGGCTCCAAGTGGCCGCACTCCTGGACCACGTTCGCCAACCAGATGAAGACCTGGGCCTACCGGCAGGACCAGCTGCCGTCGACCCACCCGATCATGGCGGACATCAACGACCTGGAGGACGTCCAGGTCAACTTCGACGGCATCACCTACGCCAAGGGCGCCTCGGTGCTCAAGCAGCTGGTGGCGTACGTCGGCCAGGACGCCTTCTTCGAGGGCGTGCGGACGTACTTCAAGCGCCACGCCTGGGGCAACACGCGGCTGAGCGACCTGCTCGGGGCGCTGGAGGAGGCCAGCGGGCGGGACCTGAAGGCCTGGTCGAAGGCGTGGCTGGAGACGGCCGGGATCAACGTGCTGCGGCCCGCCATCGTGGTGAACACCGACGGTGAGATCGAGTCGTTCACCGTGCTGCAGGAGGCGCCCGCGCTGCCGGCCGGGGCCAAGGGCGAGGCCGTGCTGCGCCCGCACCGGATCGCCATCGGTCTGTACGAGCTGGTGGACGGCTCGCTGGTGCGGGTCGACCGGATCGAGCTGGACGTCGACGGCCCGCGCACCGAGGTGCCGGAGCTGGTCGGGCGGCACCGGCCGGCCGTCGTGCTGCTGAACGACGACGACCTGTCGTACGCCAAGATCCGGCTGGACGAGGACTCGATGGCCGTCGTCAGCGAGAACCTCGGCGGCTTCACCGACTCGCTGCCGCGCGCGCTGTGCTGGGCCTCCGCCTGGGACATGACCCGCGACGGCGAGCTGGCCGCCCGTGACTACCTGTCGCTGGCGCTGTCCGGCATCGCGCGGGAGAGCGACATCGGCGTGGTGCAGTCCGTGCAGCGCCAGGTCAGGCTGGCCCTGGACGCCTACACCGACCCGGAGTGGCGCGAGCAGGGCCTGCTGCGCTGGGCCGCCGCCGCCGAGGAGCACCTGCGGGCCGCCGAGGCCGGCAGCGACCACCAGCTGGCCTGGGCCCGCACCTTCGCGTCGGTCGCCCGCACGGACGGTCAGCTCGACCTGCTGGCCGGGCTGCTGGACGGCTCGGTGGAGCTCAAGGGCCTGGCGGTGGACACCGAGCTGCGCTGGTCGCTGCTCGCCCGGCTGTCCGCCACCGGCCGGGCCGACGAGGCCGCGGTCGTCGCGGAGCTGGAGCGGGACAACACCGCGGCGGGCCAGGAGCACGCCGCCAGCTGCCGTTCGGCTTTCCCGACCGCGGAGGCGAAGGCCGCGGCCTGGGCCTCGGTGGTGGAGTCGGACAAGCTCACCAACTACGTGCAGGAGGCCGTGATCGCCGGCTTCCAGCAGTCGGACCAGCGGGAGCTGCTGGCGCCGTACGCGGAGAAGTACTTCGCCGCGGTGAAGGGCATCTGGGAGACCCGCAGCCACGAGATCTCGCAGCAGATCATCGTCGGGCTGTACCCGGCGCTGCAGGTGTCGGAGCAGACGCTGACGGCGACCGACGCCTGGCTGGCCGCGGCCGAGCCGGCTCCGGCGCTGCGGCGTCAGGTGGTCGAGGCGCGGGCCGGGATCGAGCGCGCGCTCAAGGCCCAGGCGGTCGACCGGGCGGCCGGGGCCCGCTGACCCGGTGTGAACGCCCGAAGGGGCGCCGGACGGATCGTCCGGCGCCCCTTCGGGTTCGTGCGGGTCCTGGTGGACTCGGCTACTTCTTCTTCTTGCCGTACGGCAGACCGGCGAGGGCCGCGATGACGACGAACGCGGCGAGCGGGATCAGCACGTACAGGCCGATGGTCTGGCCGACGCTCAGGCCGGCACCCGGGTCGTCGCCGTCGTCCCTGGTGAGGGCCATGGCGGGCGACGACAGCAGCATCATCAGCGTGACCGTTGCGGAGACCGCGCCGGCTCGCAAAGCGTTCCTCTTGTCCACGATTCCAACTTACCCGCCGCTTACGGGACGGCGCGCGTCGGGGTGGTGCCGACGGTTCCGGTTACCGGTTCCGGTTACCGGTTCCGGGGGCTGGGCGGGGCCAGGAGGTGGGCGAGGAGGCGGGCGGCGGGGGCGGCGGCGAGGCGGTCCAGGGTGACGGGGTCGCCCGCGCCGTCGGCGACCGGCAGGCGCCAGTTCGGGTACTGGTCCCAGGTGCCGGGCAGGTTCTGCGGGCGCGGGTCGCCGACCAGGTCCGGCAGCCAGACGCCGACCAGCTCGGCCGGGGTCGCCCGCAGGAAGCGGTACAGGGCGGGCATCGTCAGCGGCTCGCCGGGGGCGAGCAGGCCGAGGGCGGTCAATTCGGCCCGCCAGTCCGCCAGCTCGTCGGCCGCCTCCTGCTGCTCCTCCGCGAGCGGGTGGGCCAGCAGGCCCAGACGGTGGCGCAGCTCGACGTGCTCGCCGGAGAGCCGGGCCGCGGTGCTCGGCAGGTCGTGGGTGGTGAGGGTGGCCAGGCAGCCGGGGCGCCAGCGGTCGGGGGGCAGGATGCGGCCGTCGGACTGCCAGTCCCGTTCGAACCAGAGGACGGAGGTGCCGAGCACGCCGCGGGCCGCCAGCTCCTCGCGCACGCCCGGCTCGACCGTGCCCAGGTCCTCGCCGATCACCGCGGTGCCGGCCCGGTGCGCCTCCAGGGCGAGCACGCCGAGCATCGCCTCGGCGTCGTAGCGGACGTAGGCGCCCTCGGTGGGCGGGTGGCCGTTCGGCACCCACCAGAGGCGGAACAGGCCCATCACGTGGTCGATGCGGAGGGCTCCGGCGTGGCGGGTCGCCGCCCGCAGGAGGTCCGCGTACGGGGCGTAGCCGGCCTTCGCCAGGGTGTCCGGGCGCCAGGGCGGCAGGCCCCAGTCCTGGCCGTGGGCGTTGAAGGCGTCCGGCGGGGCGCCGGTCGAGATGCCGCCGGCCAGGACGTCCTGGAGCGCCCAGGCGTCGGCGCCGTCCGGATGGACGCCGACGGCGAGGTCGTGGATCAGGCCGACCGGCATGCCCGCGTCGAGGGCGGCGCGCTGGGCGGCGGCGAGCTGCTGGTCGACCTGCCAGGCGAGCCAGCGGTGGAACTCGACGGTTTCCTGGAGCTCCTTGGCCGCCTGCTCGATCTGTGGGCCGTTCGGGTGACGCAGGCCCTTGGGCCAGTGGTGCCAGTCGGTGCCGTGCGCCTCGGCCAGGGCGTTCCAGAGCGCGTGCCGGCCCAGCCACTCGCCCTCGCGGCGCTGGAACGCCTCGTAGGCGGCCTGGCGGCCGGGGCCGCGCGGGACCTCGTGGAGGAGCTGGAGCGCCTCGCGCTTGAGCGCCCAGACGGCGTCCCGGTCGACCAGGCCGTCGTGGGTGAGGACCTCCTCGCGCAGCCGGGCGGCGCGGTGGGTCAGGTCGTCGGCCCGCCGGCGCCGGCCGGCGGTGAGGTGGCCGTACTCGGGGACGGCCTCGATCCGCAGGTGCACCGGGTCGGCGAAGCGGCGGGAGGAGGGGCGGTACGGGGACGGGTCGGAGGGCGTGCCGGGGGCCGCGGGGAGGGCCTGGTGCAGCGGGTTGATCTGCACGAAGCCCGCGCCGAGGGCGGCGCCGGCCCACTCGGCGAGTTCGGCGAGGTCGCCGAGGTCGCCCATGCCCCAGGAGCGGTCGGACAGGACGGAGTACAGCTGGGCGAGGAACCCCCAGCTGCGGCCGGGGAGTCGGGGCAGCCGCTCCGGGGCGACGATGAGCGGCGCCTGGGCGGACCTGCCGTCGGTCTCGGCCCTGAGGGTGTGCCGGCCGAGCGGGAGGTCGGCGGGCAGCCAGTGCGAGTGGCCCCGCGGGAGCCGCCAACTGCCGCCGTCCTCCAGCTCGATGTGCAGCCGGGCGTCGGCCGGCACGTCCAGCGCGGTGCGGCGGCCCTGCCGCACCACCACGCAGGGCGGCAGCAACCTGCCCCGCTGCTCGGCCCGGTGGCGCTCCAGCGCCTCCCGCACCTCCTCCGGCGAGCCGGCCGCCACCCCCAGCGCCGCCAGCACGGCGACCAGCGTGCGCGCGCCCACCGCCTGCCCGCCCGCGCCCGGGTAGTCGGTGTCCACCCCGTACGCCCGTGCCAGCGCGACCAGTTCGGCGGGCGGTGGCGGTGCGTCCTGCGCGGGGACCTTCAGTCCGTCGGCTCCGTCACTGTCGTGGTAAGCGGCCACTCGCGGCTCCTGCGATGTCTCGGCAACGCCTGGTCAGGACTCCCAAGTCCTACCCGGGTAATCGCGCGGCGACGCTGCGCGACACGAGTGCGCGCGGTGGATCGGGCGCTGACGGAGAGTCAGGACAACGGCAGATTTCGGCGCAAACCAGGCATAGCCGTCGACGGCGTTGACACCGGGTTGGGTAGCTGGTGGGCTTGCCCGCATTGTGGTCCAGGCCTGGCGAGGAGGCCCCTGTGCAAGCCCGTGTGTCCGTGGTGGCCGGGCGGCGGCTGCGTCAGCAGTTGGAGCAGAGTCCGGCGTTGCGCGAGGTACTGCACCATCCGGCGGCGCTGGCCGCGCGACGGGCGACGGCGCGGACCTGCCGTCAGCTGGTGCCGCGGACGGCTGACCGGCTGATCGCCGACCTCAAGGGGACGGAGCCGCTGTTGGCCTCGGTCCGGGCGGAGCGCGCGCCCGGCCGGCCGGGGCGGCGGACCATGCAGATCGCGGCCGGGGTCGCGACCGCCGCCGTGGTCGGCGGGCTGCTGGCCGGACCGATGCCCTCGGCCGCGTACGCGGCGACCCCCGGGACGGACGTGGTGAGCACCGCGCCCCAGACGCCGCTGGGCAGCGTGACGAACCCCCAGGTCTTCCCGCACCCGCAGGAGCAGACCGTCGCGGGCCGGGCCGTCACCGTGCCGGCCGCCGTGGCACTGGTGACCGCACCCAAGGTGGACCGGGGCGCGGTGGACGCCGTCCGCGAGGTGATGACCATCGCCGGGGCCACCGCCGTGACCCCGCAGGCCGACGGCGGCACCCCCGCCGCCGGCTCCCTGGTGGTGTACATCGGCGGCCCCGCCGAGGGCGCCGAGGGCGAGGTCGACCGGACGCTGCGCCAGCTGGCCGCCGCGGCCGGCGGCAAGGACGGCTCCGCGCCGTCCACCGCCGGCATGCCGCCCGGCGGCTACGTGCTGTCCGCCGGCCAGCTGCCCGCCCAGGGCGGCGGCACGTACGGCGCGGTGGTGCTCGCGGGCGCCGACGCGGCCGGCACCTTCTACGCCGCGCAGAGCCTGCGCCAGCTGCTCGCCGCCGTCCCCGCCGGCCAGGGCCAGGGGCCCGGCGCGGCCGGGCTCGGCCTGCCCGGCATCACCCTGCGGGACTGGTCCAGCGGCGCGGCGGTGCGCGGCACCGCCGAGGCCTTCTACGGCACCCCGTGGACCGCACAGCAACGGCTCGACCAGGTGGACTTCCTGGGCCGCTCCAAGCAGAACTTCTACCTCTACGCCCCCGGCGACGACCCGTTCCGGCTCAGCCGCTGGCGCGACGCCTACCCCGCCAACCAGCAGTCCGAGCTGCGCGAACTCGGTGACCGGGCCCGGCAGAACCACGTCACCCTCGGCTACGCGATCGACCCGGGGCAGTCCCTCTGCTTCAGCTCCGGCAAGGACGTCGACGCGCTGGTCGCCAAGCTGGACGGGCTGCGCAAGCTCGGCTTCACCGCCTTCCAGCTGCAGTTCCTGGACGTCAGCTACGACGAGTGGCACTGCGACGACGACCGGGACGAGTACGGCACCGGCCCGGCCGCCGCCGCCAAGGCGCAGGCCGCGCTGGTCAAGAAGGTCCAGGACCGGCTGATCGCCAAGAACCCGGGGCTGGCGCCGCTGTCGATCGTCCCGACCGAGTACCACAAGCAGGGCTCCACGCCGTACCGCAAGGCGCTGGCCGACGCGCTGCCCGGCGGCGTGCAGGTCGCCTGGAGCGGCGGCGGGGCGATCCCGGAGAAGATCACCGGCGCCCAGGCCTCGGACACCGGCAGCCTGTACGGGCACCCGCTGGTCACCATGGACAACTACCCGGTCAACGACGCCAGCCCGGACCGGCTCTTCCTCGGCGCCTACACCGGCCGCGAGCCCGAGGTGGCGACCCGCTCGGCGGTGCTGCTGACCGGCGCCATGCAGCAGCCGGTGGCCTCCCGGATAGCCCTCGCCACCGCCGGCGACTTCGCCTGGAACCCGGCCGGCTACAAGCCCGAGGACTCCTGGCAGGCCGCCGTGCGCTCGCTCGCCGGGCCCACCGGCGCCGGCGCCACCCCGGCCGGGTCGGCGCTGTCCGCCGTCAAGGCGCTGGCCGGCAACAGCACCTCCTCCCCGCTGGCCAAGCAGGAGTCCGGCTACCTCCAGCCGCTGCTCGACCAGTTCTGGGCCAACGCCGAGCCCACCTCCGGCGCCACCCCGGACCTCGCCAAGCTGATCGCGGCGGCCGGCCCGCTGCGGGACGCCTTCACCGCCATGGCCGGCGCCCAGCAGACCCTGGCCGGCACCGACGCCACCGCCCAGCTCGCCACCGAGGCCGGCCCCTGGCTCGGCCCGCTGCGCGACTACGGACTGGCCGGGCAGGCCGCCCTCGACATGCTGCTGGCCCAGCACGGCGGCGACGGCGCGGCGGCCTGGAAGGCCCGGGTGCAGCTCAACCGGCTGCGCGCCCAGCTCGCCCAGGCCCCGGCGACCATCGGCGCGGGCGTGCTCGCGCCCTTCCTGGACCGGGCCGTGCGCGCCGCCGACAACTGGTCCGGCGTGGTCAGCGGCGGGGTCACCCCGACCACCAGCATGGGCACCGCGCAGGACCACCTGCCCGCGCTGATGACCGACGGCCAGGCCGACACCTTCTACTGGAGCTCCGCTCCCCCGCAGCCCGGCGACTCCGTCGGCGTCGACCTCGGCGCCGGGCGGCCGATCAGCGGCGTCACCGTGCTGATGGGCGGCTGGGGCAACGGCCCCGACGCGCAGACCGCCGTGGACGACTACATCCGCGACGGCGTGCTGGAGTACAGCACCGGCGCGGGCGGCTGGCAGCAGCTCGCCGTGGTGAAGAACCAGAAGACGGTCAGCGCCCAGCTGCCGCCCGGCACCGTGGTGCGCGCGGTGCGGCTGCGGGCCACCGCCGCCCAGAAGACCGCCGTCGCGGTGCGCGAGTTCACCGTCACCGCCCCGGACGAGTCCCCGGCCAGCGTCAGCGGCGGCCCCGCCGCACTGCCCGGCTCCTCGGCCGCCGCCGTCCTGGACGGCAACCCGGACACCGCGTACCGCGCGGCCAAGCCGCCCACCGCGCAGGACGAGCCGCTCACCGTCGAGCTCGGCGCCGCCCGCCCGCTGGACCGGCTGACCGTCCTCACCGACCCCAACGTGCACGCCACCGCCACCGTCGCGGTGCGGCGCGCCGACGGCAGCTGGACGGACATCGGCGTCATCCAGCCCGGCTACAACGAGCTGCCGGCCGGCGGGCAGCTCGCCGACGCGTTCCGGATCACCTGGAAGCCCGGCGGCGACCCGCCGGTGGTCAACCAGGTCATCCCCTGGTACGCCGACGCCCCGGCGGCCCGGCTCAGCCTCGCCGACCCGGCCCTGGACGTGGTCACCGGCGCCGCCGCGCCCGCGAAGACCCAGGCCACCGTGGAGGCCGGCCGCCCCGAGGGCACCACCGGCGAACTGCGGGTCGAGGTGCCGGCCGCCGCCAAGGGCCTCACCGTCACCCCGGCCGGCCCGGTCACCGTGCCGCGCGGCGGCCGGGTGGGCGTGCCGCTGCTGGTCGCCGCCGCACCGGGCACGCCGTCCGGGACGTACCAGGTGCCGGTGTCCTACGTGGCCGGCGGCACCACCGTGAAGCAGGTGCTGCAGGTCCACGTGGTGCCGCCGACCGGCGGGCCGGACCTGGCGCTCGGCGCCCAGGCGGCCTCCTCGGGCGACGAGACGCCGAACTTCCCGGCCTCGGCGGTCGCCGACGGCGACCCCAAGACCCGCTGGTCCTCGCCGGCCAAGGACGACGCCTGGGTGCAGCTGGCGCTGCCGCAGGCCGTCCACCTGGGCGCGGCGGTACTGCACTGGCAGTCCGCGTACGCCTCGTCGTACAAGATCCAGGTCTCCTCGGACGGCAGCAGCTGGACGGACGCCGCGACGGTGGACAACGGCAAGGGCGGGGACGAGACGGTGCGCTTCGACGCCTCGAACGTCCGGTACGTCCGGATGCAGGGGGTGGCGCGGGCCACCAAGTTCGGCTACTCGCTGTACGGGATCGAGCTGTACGCCGTCACGGCGCCGGCCGCTCCGCCGCAGCAGCAGCCGGGCGCTCCGGGGCAGCCGGGGACGCCGGGCGGGCCGGGGACCTCGGGCCAGCCGGGCACGCCGGTGGCGCCGGTCGCTCCGGCGGCGCCTCCGGCGACGAAGCCGTAGGCATAGGGCGGGCCGGGGGCGGCGAGTCGGGCTCCAGGAAAAGCGGCGGGCCGCCGGCTCCCCATTCCGGGGGGCGCGGCGGCCCATGAGGCGCGTTCCGACGGTGTGACGGGCCGGCCCTGTGTCGCTTCGGTCAGGCGGAGAGCGGTTCGGGCTGCTCGCCGCGGCGGACGGGGGTGGGGTGGGCGACGTGCGCCCGGCCGATCGGGACGGAGTGGGTCGACTCCGTATGGTCGTGGTGCTCGTACTCGCCCCACTGCGGGGCGCGCAGTTGGTCACCGCCGCCGTACGGCTCCAGGTAGGGCCGCCAGCGCGGATCCTTGATCCCGGTGCCGATGATCCGCCAGGCGAGGCCGCTGGGCGGTGCGGGCGGGCGTTTCATCCGCCAGCCGAGTTCGGTCAGGTGGCGGTCGGCCTTGGTGTGGTTGCAGCGGCGGCAGGCCGCCACCACGTTGTCCCACCGGTGCTGGCCGCCCCGGCTGCGCGGGATGACGTGGTCGACGCTGGTTGCGGCGGCCCCGCAGTAGACGCAGCGGCCGTGGTCCCGGGCGAACAGCGCCCGGCGGGTGAGCGGGACGGGCCCGCAGAAAGGGACCCGCACGAAACGGGTCAGACGGACGACGGACGGCGCCGGAAGGGCGCTGGTGGCGCTGTGCAGAGTGACTCCCGAGTCCTCCAGGCTGACCGCCTTGTGGTTGAGGACCAGGATGAGTGCGCGGCGCATCGATACGACGCCGAGTGGCTCGTAGGACGCGTTGAGGACCAGGACATGCGGCACGGATGCCTCCTTGGACGCCTGCGGCGCGTGGCTCGCGCCGGGACGAGCGGTTGGATCGCGCAACTCGTGCGCGATCTCCCCCAGTGTCGCCTTACGCCTTCGTACGGCGCCACCACTCCTGTGTAACGGACCTGACGTGAACTCCGGGTGTGGCCTCCGTCATACCCGGTCGTAGCCGGTATGCCCTGGGGAAGGTCCGGTTGCACCCGGGCACCGTCGGGGCGGCGCGCGGCGGGCCGCCGGGGGGTGCGGCTCGGCCGGTCGGAGCAGCGCCCGGGCCCGTACGGCGGGCGGGTCGCGGCCTTTCGGGGGAGGTGGGGCCGGTGGTGCGGGGTGGTGCGGGGGTGGTTCCGGGACGGTGCCGGGGCGGTGTCGGGGTGCTGTTCGGGGGGAGCGCACCGGGGCGTTGACGGGGCGTCCGGGTGGTGGCGCACGCCCGTCGGCGTGTCCGGGCTGGTGTTCGGTGCCGGATAGGCTAGCGCGCACGGTCCGCGGGCCGCTCGCGCGGCACGGGACCGGTCACACCCCCTGCAAGGAAGGTCCCGCACGTGTTCCGCTCCGGCGCCACCGGTCCGACCGACGCGTCCTCGACGCTCTCCACCCCGACGCCGGCCCCCTCCGCCACCACGCCGCAACTGCCGGACCTGCGCATCCCCACCAGCGCGCAGGAGGTCACCGACACCACCAAGCAGGCGGCCAGCTGGTTCGACACCCACTGGCAGAGCTGGCTGGCGGGCGGTCTCCGGATCGTCCTCATCATCGTGCTGGCGCTGGTGCTGCGGGCCGTGGTGAACAAGCTGGTCACCCAGTTGATAGCGCGCATGGCGCGCAGTCACGAGCACCACCGGGAGGAGAGCCTGCTCGGCGGGCTGCTGGCCAACCACGGGGTGGTCAACCCGGAGCGGCGCCAGCAGCGCTCGGAGGCGATCGGCTCGGTGCTGCGCAGCCTGTGCTCCTTCACCATCCTGGGCACGGCCGCGCTGATGGTGCTCTCCGCGCTCGGGATGAACCTGGCGCCGCTGCTGGCGAGCGCCGGTGTGGCCGGTGTGGCGATCGGTTTCGGCGCCCGCAACCTGGTCACGGACTTCCTCTCCGGGGTCTTCATGATCATGGAGGACCAGTACGGCGTCGGCGACGAGATCGACACCGGGGTGGCCACCGGCACCGTGCTGGAGGTCGGCCTGCGGGTGACCAAGCTGCGCGGGGCCAACGGCGAGATCTGGTACATCCGCAACGGCGAGGTCAAGCGGATCGCCAACATGAGCCAGGGCTGGGCGACCGCCTCGGTGGACGTGCAGGTCGGGTACAAGGAGGACCTCCAGCGGGTCGAGGACCTCATCCAGGAGACCGCCGAGGGGCTGTCCAAGGACGCGCCGTACGACGAGCTGGTCTGGGCGCCGGTGTCCATCCTGGGCGTGGAGTCGGTGGCCGCCGACTCGGTGGTGGTGCGGATCGAGGCCCGGACGGCCCCCGGCAAGGCGCCGCTCGTCTCCCGGGCGCTGCGCCAGCGGCTCAAGACGGCCTTCGACCTGGCCGGGATCAAGGTCAAGGAGGAGGCCGCGGCGGTCGCCACCGGCGTCTCCATCACCGCCGCGGAGCCCTCCCCGCCGTCCGCCCTCTCCGACCCCACCTCCCCCCGCTACCGCGCCGCCGAGCCGATCCCCCAGCCGAAGCCCCCGACGGACGACCCGACGCTCCAGAAGCCGTAACGGTTCTGCGGTACGGAATGCCCCGCCGCTGAGGGTGAAGAGCGGCGGGGCCGTGGTGGGGCGGGGCTACCAGGTGGTGAGGTTCCAGCCGCCGAGGCCGTTGTCAGGGGCGACGGTCTTCTCCTTGGTGTTGACGACCTTGACGACGTCGCCGATCAGTGAGCTGTTGTAGAACGATCCGGCGACGGAGGTGTCGCTGCTGCCCTGCACGTCCTTGAGCGAGACGCAGCCGTGGCTGGTGTTCTCCTTGCCGAACAGGTCGCGCTTGTACCAGTAGTTGCCGTGGACGTAGGTGCCGGACCTGGTCAGCCGCATCGCGTGCGGGGCGTCCGGGATGTCGTACTCCTTGCCCAGGCCGACGGTCTGGGAGTCCATGTGGGTGACCGGCTCCTTGGACATGATGACCATGACGCCGCCCCAGGAGGGGTGCTCGTCGTCGCCGAGGGTGGCGGGCACGGTGGTGGACTTGCCGTCCCGCACGATCGTCAGCTGGTGGGTGGCGGCGTCCGCGGTCGAGATCTGGGAGCGGCCGATGGTGAAGGGTTCGTCCTTGTCGACGTCGCCCCACACGCCGGGGGCGACTTCGACGTTCTTCAGCCGGTAGTGGATGGTGACCTTGGTGTTCGGCTTCCAGTAATCGGCCGGGCGGAAGTCGATCCGGTCGTCGCCGAACCAGTGGCCCTTCACCTCGGTGCCGTTGTCCGTCTCGAAGGTGATGGCCTTGGCGACGGCGTCCTTGTTCACGACCTTGCCGCTGAAGTCCACCTTGACGATCATGCCCACGCCGTAGGTCTGGCCGTCGGCGATGTTGTCGTTGGTCGACACCTTCTTGCCGGGCAGGGCGGTGGTGAAGGCGCTGGTGGCCGCGGCGACCAGACCGTCGGCGTCCGTCGCCCGGGCGTTCACCGTGTACGCCGTGCCGGGGGCGAGTGCGGCGGCGGGCTTCCAGCCGGTGCCGTCCGGGGCGATCGAGCCCTGGACGGGCTTGCCGTTCTTGTCCGTCACGTCGACGGCGGTGAGCTTGCCGTGGGAGACGGACACCTGGAGCGCGGTCGGCGCGACCCCTTGGGTCCCGTCCTTCGGCTCCACGTCCAGCACCGCGGTCGACGTCTTCGGCGTCGCCACGGCGGGCGCTCCGCCGGAGGCGGCTCCGGAGGGAACTGCGGAGGCGGCTCCGGAAGCGGCCCCGGAAGCGGCGGTGCCGGCCGGCGCGGCGTCACCGCCGCCCTCGCCCTTGCCGTCGCCGCAGGCCGCGGTCAGCAGCAGGATCCCGCCCATCGCCAGTGCCACCGCGCCGCGGTGGAGACGGTCGCTGGTGCGTATCGCGGCCCGGGCCGCCCGAACAGTGCTCACAGTTGCTCCCTCTCGGTGTTTCGGCGTCAGCTTGTGCGCCGGTTCGTCCCGGCCGCAACGGTGGGCCGACGATCAGGGACGCGGGGACGCCGTTACCCGGTTTGAGCTGGGAAGACGTAACCTTCCTGGGACGCGTTCGCGGGGCTCGGGGAGGGCTCGGCCGGCTCCGGAGGAGCCCTCGGGGGAACCGTGGGGCGGTCTGCGGCGTGCTTGTCTGCCGGGGCTCGTGTCGGCCCGCGTCCGGGGGGGTCCGGCGGCCTGGTGGTCCGATGGCCTGGTGGTTCGGCGGCCGGGTGCTCCGGTGGCCGGGTGGTTCGGTGGCCGGGTGGTTCGGTGGCCGGGTGGTCCGGTGGCCGGCGACGGCCGGAGCCGGGGGCGCCGCCGAAGGGGTTCACGAGTCGGGGGAGGAACAGTGCCAGAGGGGACCGGGGATTTGCGGGAGGCGGACGAGGTTGCGCGGCTGCTCCAGGAGCTGAAGAGCCGGTCGGGGCTCAGTTACGGCGCGCTGGCGAAGCAGCTGCACGTGAGCACGTCGGCCCTGCACCGTTACTGCAACGGTGATGTGATGCCGGTGGAGTTCGCCCCGCTGGAGCGCCTCGCGCGGCTGTGCCGGGCGACTCCGGAGGAGCGCACCGAGCTCTACCGGCTGTGGGGCGTCGCCCACGCGGCGCGGGCGAACCGGCAGGCTTCCGCGCCCGAGCCCGCGGCTGAACCCTCACGCGTGCCCGAGCCCGAGCCCGAGCCCGAGCCCGCGGCTGAACCCGAGCCCGCACCTGCGGCGGAGGCTTCGTCAGCGGCCGACCCGGAGCGTGCCCCCGCCGTACCGCCGCAACGGCGCGTGCGCCGGGGCGCACTCGCCGCCGTGACGGCCGCAGCGGTGCTCGCCGCCATCGGGGCCGTCGCCACCGGCCTCGAGACCCGCGCGGACGGTCCGCCCACCTCCGTACCCGCCCGGGCCGTTGACACCCGTCCGTCCACCGAAGCCCCGACGCCGGCCCCTGCCGCCGAGGCCGTCGGTGCTGAGGACCAGGGCGCGAGCGCCCCGATCACCGTCGCGGTCCACCCCTCGAGCTGGGACCGCGAGTGCGACAGGTACCTGGTCGACCGTCCGCCGTCCGAAGTCCCCCGCCCGCCCGCGCTGGTGGACGTCCCGGCCTGGGTCTCCCGGGTCGGCGCGGTCCCCGGCGACTACCAGTCGGTCGAGCTCACCGTGCAGGGCACCGGCAGCGAGACCGTGGTGCTGACCGCCCTCAACGTCCGCATCGCCCGGATCGCGGCCCCGCTGCCCTGGAACGCCTACTCCATGGCCGATGGCTGCGGCGGCGGAATGGACGTCCACTCCTACGACCTCGACCTCGACGCGGCCCGCCCCCGTCCGGTCGTGACCGACAGCAGGACCGGCCTGCCGCTCAAGGTGAGCGAGCGGGACCCGGAGGTCATCGAGGTGACCGCCACGACCACCTCCCACGACGTCAGCTGGTACCTGGAACTGGAGTGGACCAGCGGCAACCGCAAGGGCACGCTGACCATCGGCCCCGACGCGGGCACGCCCTTCCGCACCAGCGCGCTCAAGGGCCGGCCGCTCTACAGCTACCCGACCGGCGGAAAGGCCTGGGAGCCCAGCCCCTTCCAGCGATGACGGCCGAGCCGGGCCCCGGAGCCGCGCCGACGCTTCGCTGAGTCGCCCCGCGCGTGGCCCGGGGCGGACCCGTCGCTGCCCGGTTCGCATTGATCGCTTGCTCATTCCTGGGGTGGGGCTGGCCCGGCCGTTGTCGGCCGGGCCGCCCACCAATGGCTGTGCTTGCAGCTCTGGCCAGATGGGAGCGCCCACTTGGCGGCGGGTGGGCGGGTGAATGGGGCGTCCAATGTCTGGGCGGGCCAGGGCTGGGCGACCGCCTCGGTGGACGTGCAGGTCGGCTACAAGGAGGACCTCCAGCGGGTCGAGGACCTCATCCAGGAGACCGCCGAGGGGCTGTCCAAGGACGCACCGTACGACGAGCTGGTCTGGGCGCCGGTGTCCATCCTGGGCGTGGAGTCGGTGGCCGCCGACTCGGTGGTGGTGCGGATCGAGGCCCGGACGGCCCCCGGCAAGGCGCCGCTCGTCTCCCGGGCGCTGCGCCAGCGACTCAAGACGGCCTTCGACCTGGCCGGGATCAAGGTCAAGGAGGAGGCCGCGGCGGTCGCCACCGGCGTCTCCATCACCGCCGCGGAACCCTCCCCGCCGTCCGCCCTCTCCGACCCCACCTCCCCCCGCTACCGCGCCGCCGAACCGATCCCCCAGCCGAAGCCCCCGACGGACGACCCGACGCTCCAGAAGCCGTAACGTTCCGGCCGGTCAAGCTGGGAGCGATGCACCGTTCCAGCGTCAGCTGACGGCTGTCCAACCCCACGGTCGTGGACCGTTCTCTCCCTGCAGGCAGGCGAGCCGGTAGTGGGCCTCCGCTTGGTGTCGGGCTGGATCGACTGCCGCGTGCTGGAGGGCGAAGCAGGTGACCCGAAGCTCACGGATGTCCCGGAGCACCGGATAGCCGGCCCAGGTCGTCACGTCAGCGCCGTACGCCTTGCAGAACGCCGTGTACTCGCTCTCCGAAACGGTGCCGAAGGTACCGAAGCCGACGGCGGTGGCAGTGAGGTCCCATTCGGGAGGCCCCAGGGAGGTTCGCTCGAAGTCGAGCAGGTAGGTGGTGGTGGGCGTGACCGCGACGTTGCCGCGCCAGGCATCTCCGTGGATGACGCTCGCCGGCAGGCCTGCCGGACGGTTGGACCACACCGCTTCGAGTTCGGCCAGGCGATCGCGCAACCACTGCCGCTGCTCGTCGTGCAGGGTGGCCGCACCATCGATCCTGGTGGCCAGTCGGACGAACGGATCGAGGCGGCCCAATGGCAGGGCTGGGACAGGAAGTTCGTGGAGGCGTCGGAGTAGCGGCGCTATGTCGGCGGCGGTCCCGGGGCGGTGCGGGGGAAGCTCGTGCCAGAAAGTGACCGGCTTGCCGTCCACATCCAGCGGCTCCCGTAGCTGATCGAGCGGGCGCACCGCAGGTACCCCGCAGTCGTGCAGCCATCGGGCGACCGCCAGTTCGCGCGCGGCGGCGGGCGACTGCCCGGGGCGGCCGATGCGGGCAACTATCCGAAGCGGCAACCGCCACAGCGCGTTCTCACCGATCCGGATCGGCTCGGCCCCCGCCGCCGACAGTCCGGCTGCGGCACACGCGTTGAGCAGCAGAGCACGGGAGTCCTCAATGTCACTCACGTCGTCACCGTAGTGGCGATCTGCGCCCGCAGGTCCCGGACGTCGGAGAGGTTGCGGTGACGGTGGGCTACATGACCCAGCTCGGCCAGCTCATGGTTTGCGCGCAACGAGCGGAGGTCGCTGACCTCGGCAACTGCGGTATGCCCCTCTGCCAGGGCCTGCTCGGGGTCGCTGGTTGCCATCTGGAGCGTGGCGAGCTTGGTGCGTGAGAACGCGCGGGACCGGGCGAAGCCGTCGCCATGGCTACTCACGGCAGTCTGCAGGCGTTGGAGCGCCTCCTTTGGAGGGTGACCGGCGAGGGCGAGGTCGAACAGGGCGTGTCCGGTGTCGCCGTGGTGCTGCGCGCTGTCGTAGTACACCATCCACGACCCCTCGGTTGCCGGGACGATGGAGGCGAACGAGTCGTCGGACGCGCCGATCGCGGCCAGGGTCTGCTGGGTACGGCCCATCTTGGCCAGGGCACGGGCTCGGGCGTTGTGCAGCATGGACTGTTCGGCTGGGGAGAGGCGGTCGGAGCGGGCGAGGCCGAGTTCCGCGAGCGTGAGACCCGCGTCGGGATCGCCGCGCCAGGTGGCCTGGCGAGAGCGCAGGTTGTAGGAGATGGCCCGCAACGGCCAGTTGTCCACTTCCTCGGCACACGAGGTGGCGAACGCGAAGAGGCGGTGCGCGTCGTCGTGAGCGAAGGCGTCGAAGGCCGAGGCGCCGACCACGGTCGCCAGGCGACTGACGGCACCAAACAGTTCAGCCCGCAGCGGTGTGGGGCAGCGGCCGTTCAGGAGACCAGCAGCCCAGCGGAGTTGAGCGAGCGCGGCGTCGCGGACAACACCGGCGCCGCCGTAGAGGTTGTCCCAGCTGCGCAGCGTGGTCGCCGCAGTACGGATCTGCTCGACGTCGGTGGACCGGACCACTGAGGGCAGGGCCGTGGCTGGGGTGGCGGTAAGCAGTTGGGCCACTGGGCTTGCGGCGAGAGCTGCACTGGTTACAGCAAGGAAGTTTCGTCGCTCCATGGGATCGGACTCGTTCCACTCGAAGGCGGGCGGTGGTCCTTCCAGCGTGCCTCCGAGCCGAGCCTTCAGGGGCGCGCTGACGGCCACACCGAGCCGTTTGTCCATTTCCCCGGAACGGTTGTCCATTTCGGCCTGAGCCAATACCAGGCTCCGCGCCAGAACTCCGCCCGTGTTCAAGGCGGCGTCCAACGCCTGGGCGAGGGGGAGCTTGCAGGGCCGTACCGCCCGCTCGATCTTGCTGATCAGGTCCCCACTGACGTGGACCAGCCGCCCGAGGTCATCCTGGCTCAGCTTCCTGAGCTTCCGCCAGTATTGAAGCTCCGCGCCGAACCAGTCGGCAGCGGACCGGGAGGGGTCCAGCGGCTTCAGTGGTCGCGGCACTTGATCCCCCACGGCGTCTCTAGTGGACAGCGACTGCTGTCCGAATCCGGCACTGGCCGGGCGACTCACCGGCAAGGCTGAATGTCTCCAAGCGTTCAGCACCCATTACACACTGCTACGGGTCTGGCGTGCGGGTGTTCGGCACAGGCGCGACGCAGCCGGTCTGGCAAGCCCGGCCCGGCGCGACGCCCGCCATCAAATAGCCGGGTTTGCCGCGCAGTTGGCGGACCCAGTTGGTCACCTGGTGCCGGGGAGGGTGAAGTGGTAGCGGACTTGCTCGGGGGCCGTTCCTCAGAGCCCTGGCGGGTGGCGGGAAGGGGCTTCGGATCGACCGAGCACGTTCCCTACCTGGGGGCCGGCGGGACGTTAGGGAGCGTGCGCGGAGCCTGATCACGCACGCGGAACCCGAAACTGATGAGGGTGACGCTCTCTCCGGCACTGAGCGGCGTTCGGCCGTGAGGAGTGAGCGCGCCGTCGAACACGACGCAGTCACCTGCGGCGAGATCGCATTCGAGGTAGCCGTCGGCCTTGATGAACACGGTAGTGCTGGCCTTGGACCGGCCGGTGGGGCGCTCGTGCTTGAGGCAGAGGATCAGGTTGGCCTCACCGAAGCCGGACTCGTCCACGTGGAAGTCGAGGAACTGGCCTTCCTCCAGGTAGGCGATGTAGACGGCGGTGTGCGGCTGCGCGACCTCCAGACCGGTGGACCGTGCCACGACTGCGGCGAGATCGATCTGGGCAGCGAAGCGGGTCGCGGCGTCACCGACGGCCGCGTTCCACTTGCCGTTGTGGAGGTATCCGTCAGCCGCGACGGCCTTCTCGGCCTCCTCCGCCATGGCGGCGATCAGCTCGGCGGGGAACGACTGATCACGCAGGTGGCACGGGTGCACTCGCTGATGTGCGGTGAGCCCACGCACGGCGTCCCGGAGGTCGGGGAAGTCCTCTGCCCATCGGGCCCGCGTCCGGGCCGTGGTGCGGGACTGGAGCCATGAGGTCCACTGACCGCTCCACTCGCACGGCACCGCGCCGTCTGCGGCCGATGCGTCGGGCCGGCCGATCAACAGCTCGACCCGGGCGAGTGCGGCCTGCGTGGACTCGATCAGCCCGGTGTCCTCCTTGGCGATCCGCAAGCGCAGCGCCTCTTGGAGATGAGCCCGGGCATCCGCGAGGTCGCCGCGCTCCATGAGGTGCTTGCCGGTGTGCTGGAGCGCGAAGTCGACGAGCTCCAGGTGCTGGCTTCGCGCGGTGTTCAGGGCGCTGCGGTAGAGCGCCTCCGCAGTCTGCACGTCACCGGCGTAACGGTGCGCGTCGGCGAGGTTGAGCCCGGTGGCGACGACGGCCCGGGTGTTGCCGATCGCTGCGGCCAGGTCGAGCGACTGCCGGAGGAACGCACGGGCCTCCTCGTGGTGCCCCAGGCACATCCGGCCGATGCCGATCCACCTGGTCAGGACCCGAACACGTGCGAGGTCGCACTCCTCGGGCAAGGCCCGTAGCTCCTCATCGAGTTGGCCGACCGCGGCGATCAGCTCGTTCCGGTCGGTAGGGACCATCCGCAGGTTGTCGTCGTGAGTGATGAGGTGATCGAGCACGTGACCCTCCGTGGTTCGTTTCCGCTCGGCATGGCACTACAGCTGGTCGGTCTGGTGGCGCAGGTCGGCCAGCAGCTCCACCCCGTGCGGGGAGAAGTGCTCACGCAGGAGCTCGAGCTCGCGCATGAGGTAGCGGACGGCCGGCAGGCCCTCCTCGTAGGCACTCCGGAAGTTCGCACGCTCAGTGGGCGTGAGGTCGTCGCGGCGCAGTTCGGTCCGGCGGAACCGCAGCAGCTGGTTGTACACGCAGGTCGCGTGGAAGGCCCTGTCGATCTCCCAGTACTGGTTGCGGCCCTCTCCCTGCCCGGCCCGCCACTTGATCTCAATCTTGGGAGAGGTCTTGGACGAGTACCCGTCGGCGAACACCCGGTACTGGAGGACGTGGAAGCTGATCGACTGGTGCACGCCTTCGTGCAGCAGGTTCTCCGCCAAGAAGAGGGGGGACGGCTGCCCGCTGACCGTGTTCGGCGGAATGTGGCGGCGCGCTTTGTCGGAGAACGTGATGATGTACGGGAGCGCTGGGTCGCTGGAGCTCGTCAGCGAGGAGATGCGGACGCCGGGCTTGAGGCCCACCCACAGCAGCCCTCGGACGAACTCGCGCACGCGGGCGAAGCCCTCGGGGTGGATCAGAGACAGGTGGTCCAGGGCCTGGGTCAGCGCCGCGCGGCGCTCGTCAGTGTGTTCGACGATCCCGTAGTCCGCCAGGTTGATCTCGTCGGCGATCTCTTCGGGCAGCTCGGCGTCGAACCAGTCGAAGGTCGCTCCGGCCACGGTCACGGGTTCGCTGCGCAGGGAGCGGGCATGTTCGGCGTAAGGGGCGCCCGACCTCACCAGGCGCTCCATCAGGGCGAACGGAAGGGCCAACTCGGCCCCCTCCTCGCGGAGCCGGATCAGCACCGGGTCCTTCCGGTCGAGGTCGAAGAAGGAGCCGGCGGGGACGCGGGTGGCGATGGCGGTCTTCACTGCGGACTCTCCTTGATTGGGGAAGTGTGTGCGACGCCGGGCGGCGGGTCGGCGCGGATGATCACCCGCGCCGACCCGCCCATGCCGTCAACCGACCGGCATCAGTTCGGAACTGCGATCAGGCCTCGGTACCCACCGGGGCGAAGTCGCCGTCCGGGACCGAGTGGTCCAGTCGGCGGGTCAGGGACTCGACCCCCGTCTCCGTGACGAAGCTGCCGCCCTCACTCTTCGGCTTGTCACCGTTGTGGTCGCCCGACCCGCTGCTGGTGCCGTTCTTGTCGTCCATGCCGTGCACTCCTTCCGTATCGCCCACTGAGAGGCGCAGGGGTGGTGGGCTGTCGAAGGCCGCCGTGCGCAACCGGCGATCCCCGAAGCGCAACCAACTCTGCACATCAGCGAGTAGTCGCTCCGTCACTCCGACGGGCAGGGACAAGTTGACCGCCACGGCGAGATCAACGGCTGCTGACCGACAGACTTTTCGACGGACTTTTTCGCTGGTGGACCTCTGCACGGTCAGCGACCCGCGAGCTACCGTCTGCCATGTGGAGACACAATTCACCTGCCTGTGTGCAGAGTTCGGCTGGAGTAGCCCGGCCCGGTTCAGACAGGTGTACGCCGCGACGGCACGCAAGCTCGGAGAGGACGAAGAGGTGAGCAGCCGCCAGTACCACCGCTGGCGACAGCCGCTACCGCCATGCCCCCATCCGGCACGCCAGCGGGTCCTCGAAGCGATGTTGGGTATCCCGTTGGAGCAGGCGGGATTCACCGTGCCGCCACACCGTCGATCAGGAACACCACCCACGCCACGAGAAGAGTCAGAAGACGTGAACCGCCGATCCTTCATCGCCCTGGCCGGCGGTGCCGCCGTGTCCGCCAAGCTGACGCCGCCGCGAATCGGGGCCGAGACCGTCATGGACCTTCGCGCCGGGCTCGCCTCCTTGTACGGGCTGGACGACCGGTTTGGCGGCGCGACAGTCGGCCCCCTCGCCCGAGCCCACCTCGCTCGGGTCGAACGGCTGATCGCCACCAGGAGCTACCCGGGTGCGATCGGCCGTCAGCTCCGACTGATAGCCGGGGAGACTGCGGAACACGTGGCGTGGCTGGCCTTCGACGCCGGCGACAACACCCGGGCCCGGACGCATTGGGAACACGCACTCACCCGAGCCGAGGAGTTACAGGACAACTCACTCGCCGTGGTTGTGATGGCGTCCATGGCCCTGATGAGTCTTCGAGAGCGCGATCCTGCTGCCGCGCTCGACCTCGCTCGCGGAGCGCAGACGAAGGCCGCGTCGTGGGCGCCTCCCTCATTGATGTCCATCCTGATGACCCGGGAGGCCCGCGCGCTCGCCATGATGGGCGACCCTGTCGGGGCCCGATCCACTTTGGCGCAGGCGACTCGCACCTTCGAGCAAGAACGCAACGAGCGGCCGGTACCCGACTGGGCGGTGTTCCACGGGCCAGCGGAGTTGGCGCTGGCGCAGGCATCCCTCTTCACGGAGGCGGGGCACCACAAGGCAGCCGCGGACTGGCTGCGGCGCTCGCTCCAGCACCAGGAGACGAACTACGCGCGGAACGAGGCGCTGGTGCGGTTCAGCCTCGCCGGGGCGCTCGCACAAGCAGGTGAGGCCGAGGAGTCGGCCCACGAACTCACCTCGGGGGCCGTCCTGCTGACCGAGGTGTCGTCAGGCCGGGCCCGTACATCGATGGAGGAGGCGCACTCCCACCTGAAGCTCCTGAATCCCTCCCTGGCCGCCGCCAGCACCGCCCACCTGATCGCCTAGAAGGAGAACCGTGCAGACACCCGCCTTCGAGACCTTTACGGATCCGGATGCCGCTGCCCGAGTGCTGGACGAGCTAGCGCCGTTGTACGAGCAGGTGTTCGCAGAGCCGCCCTACTTCGAGGGGCCCCGCGACCTGGCCGGGTTCCTGGAGGGCTACGAGGCCTTCCGGACCATGCCCGGCTTCCGGCTGGTGCTGGCTCGTTCAGGTGCCACGTTGGTCGGATTCGCTTTCGGTGTCCTGCTCCAGCCGGCCAGCGGTTGGTGGAACGGCCTCGGCTTGGACGACGGCTTCACCCGCGAGGACGGACACCGGACGTTCGTGATCCGGGAAATCGCCGTGGCTCCGGGGCAGCGCCGACGGGGGCTGGGCCGGGAACTGCACACAGCCGTACTCGAAGGGGCCCGGGTGGAGCGTGTGACGCTGGCGGTCCGACCCGAAGCACAGGCTGCGATGAAGATGTACGAAGCCCTCGGCTATCGAGACCTGGGCGACAAACCCCCGGCCTGGGAGGGGGCCCCGGTGTACCGCTACATGGTCCGATAGCCCGCTGCTCCAGCTCAGGCGAGCGGACGCCACCGGCTGGTTCGACAACTACGCTCGCGGCTTCGTCCGGCCCGCCGACCTTGACCGGTACGGCATCCACCCCAGCCTGCGCCAGCAGATCGGCGACTACCGGCGACGCCCGACGGATCCGCCCAACGATGCTGTCCGCGCGGTGGCGGCCGACGATCTCGTCCACGCATGCTTCGACTGCGGTCGGGGCGCCGCCGGGCGTCGTCGTCATGTCGCACCACACCAGAGCGTTCACTCATGCTGCGATGGTTCCCCCGTCGACTCTCGTTACGTGGTCAGATGGTCGAACTCGCCTGCCTTGACGCCACACAGGAAAGCACGAAGCCCGTCGGGCGACGTGGTGATGACGATGTCGGGGTCATCGCTCTCGCGGAGTTTGACGCTGCTGTCGGGGGCTGCGGCGAGATAGATGCAGTTGGCGGTGTCGCCGCTGAATGAGGACTTCTGCCAGCTCTGAACAGCCATGATTGCTCCCACCTCAAATGCTTTGGGCGATACGGCTGATGAGGTCGCGGGACGCGTCAGGCTCGAGCGCGCTCGCCTCCAGCCGGTCCAACACGGCTCGATACTTGATCAGCTGCGGCTCGGTGTCAATGAAGTCGTACCGGTCCCCATCGACCTGCACGCTGTCCAACCGGGCGACTTCGGCGGCGAAGTACACGATCCCGGCGCCGGAGCTGGGGAAGCTACCGGTGCCGAACGGGATCACCCGCAGGTCGACCTGCGGGTGATCGCTCATCTTCAGCAGGTGCTCCAGCTGATCGCGGGCAACCTCTGGACCACCGAAGCCGATGCGCAGAGCGGCCTCATGGACTACGGCCGACAGCGGGCTCGGCTGCTCGCCGTAAAGCACCGCCTGCCGCTTGATGCGATGGGAGACAAGGTGCTCCACTTCGGGCGGCGACAAGGGCGGCACCACATCCCGGAAGAGCGCGCGAGCGTGCTCGGGGGTCTGGAGAAGGCCGGGGATGTGGATCACCGTTGCAATCCGCATCGATTGCGAATGGTGCTCGACCTCCGCCAGGTCGAGCGCTCCGGCCGGCAGGATCTCGCGGTACTCCTCCCACCAGCCCCGGGTGCGACCACCGGTCATGTGGGTCAGCGCCTCGATCAGGGCTTCATCCACGCAGCCGTAGAGGCGGGCCAGGGTCCGTACCCGGTCCGCGCTCACCGGATATCCACCGGATTCGATGTTGCTGATCCGGGACTGCGGGGTGCCGTGCAGTTCCCCGGCTCGCGTGACCGACAGTCCTGCCTGCTCGCGCAACCGGCGCAACTCCGTGCCGAGTCGCCGCTGCCGGATGCTCGGCGGGATCTTGCTGGGCGGCATCCGCTGTCTCCTCACTCTGGACCACCGTCGTCAGTGCCGTCACCCCTTGGAGTGACAGTGATATGAGTTTCTTGGCGGCGGTGGACTACATACTACCGATTGGCTACTTTTGATTCTGCGTCAGGGACCACCGCTGCCCCCTTGCTGGCTGCAGCGCGGCGTCCAACTCCCGTTTGCGTAGGAGACTTCCATGACCGCTACGCCCTCGCCAAACACTCGCCCGCTCACGCCTGGCCCGGTGGTCGACCTGACCTTCGACCAGGAGCTGTGCGGGCTCGTACTCGACACCGCACCCCAGCTTTTCGCCGTCGTGCAGGTGTGCGGCGAGGGTCGCGCAGACGCCGACGGATGGGTCGTTGCCTGGGGGATCGTCGAGAATGACGGGCCGACACATGTGATCGGCATCGGCGGGCGGACACGGATGACCCTCACGGCTCCGGAACGAGCCTTGCGCCACTTCGCCGGGCGGCCGGGGATCACCTCGCGGCTGGTCTGGCTCGCGCAACCGGGTACCGCCAGGCTGAACCAAGCCGAAGCCGCCTGACCTCCACCCTGTTGGCACGTCTGCCAGCAGGGGAGCCGGCGCGAGGGGGTCGCGAGGGAAGCCGCGGGCTCGGATCCTGGGCTCGGGCCTTCCCGGTTTGCGCTGATCGCTTCCTTATCCCTGGGCTCGGGCGGCCCGGCCGTTGTCGGCCGGGCCGCCCACGAATGGCTGTGCTTGCAGGTCTGGCCAGATGGGAGCGCCCACTTGGCGGCGGGCGGGCGGGCGAATGGGGCGTCCAATGTCTGGGCGGGCCCGCGTCCAACGACGCGGGCCCGCCCTTCTCATCCGTTCCCGGTTCACCCTGCATCGCACCCCGTTCCACCGCGATCACGATCGCGGCGGAACGGCGAAGGCAACCTTGATTGACCCACAGCCTTCCCATTTCTTGCACAGGAAGTCGGTCTGGCCGACTTCCTGTATAGAGGGCCGGACGCCGCCGTCGCCACTTCAGCCGTGCGAAGCGGCGACGGGGCGCCCTCGGTGTGCCGAGGGGCGACACCAGAAATACAGAATCGCAATGCCGCCTCGGCATGCCGAGGCGGCATCATAAGGGAGAAGTAGAGAAAAGGAAAAATAGCGCCTCCATCTCACAATTGAGAGACCGAAAAAAGGCACAGAGAATATTCTGATGCGGGCCGGTCAGGCGCAGGAAGTCGGCCCGACCGACTTCCTGCGCAGGGGCGTGGCAATGGCGTCGGGCGGGGGGGGCCGGCCCCACCCCCCGCCGGGCCCCAACGGATAT